>NZ_JBQKFT010000087.1:0-308 GCF_052119185.1 Bilifractor sp. LCP19S3_H10 | reverse complement strand
CTTTTTGGAATCGTTTGTGTATTCAGTTTTCAAGGTACGTATCTGGCTTTATCAGCCATACCAGCCGAAAAGTTTATCTTCTCAGCTCGTATCACCGGTAAAGCTTTTGCTTTCCCAGCAGCAGGTGATTTCCACTCTTATAAGAAACTTGCGTTCTTATAAGGAGAGATTTCCACTCGCTTTATTGTATGTTTATATGTTGTAAGGATGCTGGCGGCCGCCTATCTTTCCATACTGTCTCCGGCATAGTATTTTCGGCCGCCCGGGTCTTAACCATCGTGTTCGGAATGGGAACGGGTGTCTCCCCC
>NZ_JBQKFT010000086.1:0-313 GCF_052119185.1 Bilifractor sp. LCP19S3_H10 | reverse complement strand
GCCCGGGGGAGACACCCGTTCCCATTCCGAACACGATGGTTAAGACCCGGGCGGCCGAAAATACTATGCCGGAGACAGTATGGAAAGATAGGCGGCCGCCAGCATCCTTACGGGGATGTAGCTCAGTTGGGAGAGCACCTGCCTTGCAAGCAGGGGGTCGAGAGTTCGAATCTCTTCATCTCCACTGCATATGAATCACATATGCATCAAAACAGAAAAGGGCTTATAGCTCAGCCGGTTAGAGCGCACGCCTGATAAGCGTGAGGTCGGTAGTTCGAGTCTACTTAAGCCCACTTGGACTTAAGAAATTAAG
>NZ_JBQKFT010000085.1:0-337 GCF_052119185.1 Bilifractor sp. LCP19S3_H10 | reverse complement strand
TAGCATATTTCATCACCGATCGGATAAGTGAGAGTACCTCTCTGGATGCATGATTCGATACTTCGATTGTCAAGGTACCGGTTCGAATGACAGCATCCGGACAAAAACTTGATGCCGAATCCGTCATCATCTGATCGACAATGTTTTGGGGAGATGATGGAACGGCAATCTCTGCAAAAGTAACCTCGGGTTCCGGAGACAGAGCGGCAGATTGTACATCATAAGCTTCATGTCTCAACTGTCGCTGCCAGTAATAGAAGCTTTTAATGTTGATACCATTCTGTTCACACCAGGCCTTTTTTGTAAGACCACTGGCATTACAGGCCTGAATGATATC
>NZ_JBQKFT010000084.1:0-343 GCF_052119185.1 Bilifractor sp. LCP19S3_H10 | reverse complement strand
CTCGATCCGGGTGAGCCAAGGCTGTAAGCTGTAGGTCACGAATTCCAGACTCTGCTCTTCGATATTGCTGAATGTCGCATGTTCCAGGTCTCCGATCATGTGCGGAGGCACCCGGAAGATCCGCGCAATCTCATCGATCTGAAATTTCCGAGTGTCCAAGAACTGTGCTTCCTGCGGGTTGATGGAGATCGGCGAATATTTCATCCCCTCTTCCAGAACTGCGACCTTCCCGGCGTTCTGGCTGCCACCGAAGGCTGCCTGCCAGCTGTCCCGGACCTTTTCCGGATCCTTCAGAATGCCGGGGTGTTCCAGCACACCGGAAGGTGCTGCGCCGTTTGCAAAG
>NZ_JBQKFT010000083.1:0-352 GCF_052119185.1 Bilifractor sp. LCP19S3_H10 | reverse complement strand
GGGACATCGAGCCGGAGACAGAAAACGCGCAGCTTGCGCTTCTTATCATCCTGTACGATCTAAACTGACAAGAAGGCGCTGAACAGAAAGCAAATAAGTTAAATCCGGGAGAGGGAGCCAAGCGGCTCTTTCTCTCGTTCATATACACCACATGGGACAGGATCGCTTCGGCGGTCCTTTTTTGATGGACAGAAAGGAGGTGTTCCCTATGGCAACCAGAGGAAGAAAGCCAACTCCGACCGCAATCAAGGAGCTGGAAGGAAATCCCGGGAAAAGAAAACTGAATGAGAATGAGCCAAAGCCAGAGCGGAAAGCACCTGCCTGTCCGAAGTGGCTCGATAAGGATGCCAGA
>NZ_JBQKFT010000082.1:0-365 GCF_052119185.1 Bilifractor sp. LCP19S3_H10 | reverse complement strand
ATGACGCTCTTTGCCGCATTCGGTCAGGCGGAGAGCGAGGCAAACCGGCTCGGGACCAGGATGGCCATTCAGCGGAAGGTACAAGTACAGGAGCCCATCCAGCAGATCCAGCGGGTGTTCGGATACACGAAGAACGAGGACGGCGAGATCGTGCCGGATCAGGATGCAGGCCGTGTGCTGGAGATTTTCGAGATGGCCGCCGATGGATTCACGGTCGCACAGATCACAAACTACCTGAACGGGGAGGGAGTACAGACCAAGAGTGGTGCCAGATTTTACCGGAAAACGGTGGCCAGGATCCTGGGAAACGAGGAGTACAAGGGCGACTTCGTACAGTTCAGGCACTTCGTGGATGAGCACCGGAA
>NZ_JBQKFT010000081.1:0-367 GCF_052119185.1 Bilifractor sp. LCP19S3_H10 | reverse complement strand
CAGATCTTAGCGTAGACCTGAAAACACATTTTGCATAAATTGCATTTCGGATAACACTCCGGCAAAAGAATGTTATCCATGAAACGTTCATCGGAATCATTTCTGCTTCCTTTGCAACGCCTCGGATGTCTTCCTATCTTCGTGAACAATTTCAAAATATTTTGATTTTTCGATTGTGCTTTGGATTTCTTTTTGGAATCGTTTGTGTATTCAGTTTTCAAGGTACGTATCTGATCAGTATGTACTGACCTCTGGGCTTAATTTCTTAAGTCCAAGTGGGCTTAAGTAGACTCGAACTACCGACCTCACGCTTATCAGGCGTGCGCTCTAACCGGCTGAGCTATAAGCCCTTTTCTGTTTTGATGCA
>NZ_JBQKFT010000080.1:0-369 GCF_052119185.1 Bilifractor sp. LCP19S3_H10 | reverse complement strand
TGCAGCCCACAGACCTCCTCTAATCTTTGTGCAAAACAGAGAAAATAAAAAAATATTTTCCAGTCTGTCGGTGGATAACTTTTCTTAAAAAAATCGGATTGTTGATAACACTTGCCATCGATTGCGGATCAGAAGAATAGCTTCCTGAAACACCGATCCTTATAAAAAAACGCGCTGTTTTTCCGAGACTTATTCAACCGGATGTTGCAAATTGGATAAGTTATCCACAGTCATAATGACGAATGTTTTTCTACCCGTATTGGCGTTGTTTCTCCTTCTTCGGTATAATAAAGACATCGAAAGTGAGGAAGAAAAAATGCCAGGCCATTATTCAAAGGAAGAATTAAATCAGCTGGATAAACAATCGCT
>NZ_JBQKFT010000079.1:0-372 GCF_052119185.1 Bilifractor sp. LCP19S3_H10 | reverse complement strand
AGCGATTGTTTATCCAGCTGATTTAATTCTTCCTTTGAATAATGGCCTGGCATTTTTTCTTCCTCACTTTCGATGTCTTTATTATACCGAAGAAGGAGGAACAACGCCAATGCGGGCAGAAAAACATTCGTCATTATGACTGTGGATAACTTATCCAATTTGCGACATCCGGTTGAATAAGTCTCGGAAAAACAGCGCATTTTTTTATAAGGATCGGTGTTTCAGGAAGCTATTCTTCTTATCCGCAATCGATGGCAGGTGTTATCAACAATCCGATTTTTTAAAGAAAAGTTATCCACCGACAGACTGGAAAATATTTTTTTATTTTCTCTGTTTTGCACAAAGATTAGAGGAGGTCTGTGGGCTGCAAAT
>NZ_JBQKFT010000078.1:0-372 GCF_052119185.1 Bilifractor sp. LCP19S3_H10 | reverse complement strand
AGCGATTGTTTATCCAGCTGATTTAATTCTTCCTTTGAATAATGGCCTGGCATTTTTTCTTCCTCACTTTCGATGTCTTTATTATACCGAAGAAGGAGGAACAACGCCAATACGGGTAGAAAAACATTCGTCATTATGACTGTGGATAACTTATCCAATTTGCAACATCCGGTTGAATAAGTCTCGGAAAAACAGCACGTTTTTTTATAAGGATCGGTGTTTCAGGAAGCTATTCTTCTGATCCGCAATCGATGGCAGGTATTATCAACAATCCGATTTTTTAAAGAAAAGTTATCCACCGACAGACTGGAAAATATTTTTTTATTTTCTCTGTTTTGCACAAAGATTAGAGGAGGTCTGTGGGCTGCAAAT
>NZ_JBQKFT010000077.1:0-373 GCF_052119185.1 Bilifractor sp. LCP19S3_H10 | reverse complement strand
TGGTCTCAGGATCTACCGGCGGAATGCAGGAAACAACTTAACTAGCAACTTGCAGCTGCCAGAAATGGCAGCTGTATTTTTTAATAAGGTACTGGCGGTTTACCGCTTACGTAATCACCACAGTGGGAAGTAATCACCACACGGACCACATTGGTGCCTGGCACCATTAAGGGGAGATGAGGAAGAGACCGAGATGGCAAAAACCATCACGGCGGTCATTGCGTTCCATCACCCGGCTTTCGGATACTATGCAACGAAGTTTCAGGGCGGCTCCAACCCACCGGACTGTGGATCATTTGACGGTATTCATGGCACAGGAAATCCGGGCGGCCTCTGCAGGGCATGCCCGTATAACAAGTTTGGATCCGGCGGG
>NZ_JBQKFT010000076.1:0-377 GCF_052119185.1 Bilifractor sp. LCP19S3_H10 | reverse complement strand
GGAGACACCCGTTCCCATTCCGAACACGATGGTTAAGACCCGGGCGGCCGAAAATACTATGCCGGAGACAGTATGGAAAGATAGGCGGCCGCCAGCATCCTTACAACAAATAAATTTACAATAAAGCGAGTGGGAATCTCTCTTTAATAAGAGTGCAAGTCTCTCCTTATAAAAGTTGAGGCCTCTCCTTATAAGAGTGGAAATCATCTGTTGCTGGGAAAGCAAAAGCTTTACCGGTGATACGAGCTGGAAAATTCCTTTCCGGTTGGTATGGCTGATAAAGCCAGATACGTACCTTGAAAACTGAATACACAAACGATTCCAAAAAGAAATCCAAAGCACAATCGAAAAATCAAAAGATTTTGAAATTGTTCACG
>NZ_JBQKFT010000075.1:0-388 GCF_052119185.1 Bilifractor sp. LCP19S3_H10 | reverse complement strand
CAAATGCAGCGGCAGGCTTGCCACCGCTTCTGCCAGCACTCGGACGCAGGCATACACAGCGGTCACCTGCATGGAGCTCCGTTCTGTTACGGTCTTTCCGGATGAGGTGTGGCCGTAATAGGCACGGTACACACTGCCGGATGTCGAATCCTGCGGATCTGCTCTTGCCTTCCTTCTGTGAAATAAATCCCGAAATCCCATGTGTCATACTCCTATCTCTGCCGCTGTCCACAGCAGTTCTTCCACGGAAAAAGGCACCCACCGTCTTGGTGAATGCCCTGTTCGTTCCTGTTTGTTTCTGGTTTATTTTACGATCCCGGTTCTCTCGACCTTGCCCTTCCAAAGCTCCTCGAAGGTTGCTCCCGTGAGGTCTGTCTGGAATTGAAGT
>NZ_JBQKFT010000074.1:0-467 GCF_052119185.1 Bilifractor sp. LCP19S3_H10 | reverse complement strand
AAGGCACTCGTTGAATCCAATCCAAAGCATACTCTTTTCGTACTTGAAGATTTGACAGGTGTTCGTAATGCCACAGAACGTGTGAAAACAAAAAATCGCTATGTTTCTGTATCGTGGGCGTTTTATGACCTCGAACAAAAATTAATTTACAAAGCAAAACAGAATCAATCTTCTGTAATAAAAGTTGACCCTCGTTACACAAGTCAGTGCTGTCCTATCTGTGGCCATACTGAAAAGGCTAACCGTAACAAGAAGATACATTTGTTTGCTTGCAAGAACTGTGGCTATCAATCAAATGATGACCGTATTGGAGCTATGAATCTGTATCGTATGGGAATAAACTATCTTGCTGATATTCAAGTACCTGATACAGTTGCAGCAGAGTAAACTTTGCTGCAAGGGGTGCTGTCAACCACCCCATGATGTAACGCCACTTTAGATAGCAGTATCTATTGGGGTTAAAGGTC
>NZ_JBQKFT010000073.1:0-516 GCF_052119185.1 Bilifractor sp. LCP19S3_H10 | reverse complement strand
TCTCTCGAAGGATGAGAAGATGATCTACTACGCCCGGTTCAACGTGGACGGGCTTCTTCGCGGTAACTACGCATCCCGCATGCAGGGCTATGCGACCGGTATCAGTAACGGTTTTTTGTGTGTGAACGATGTCCGGCGCTTAGAGAACATGGACCTCGTGCCCGAGGAGGAGGGAGGAAACCTGTTTCTTGTAAACGGATCGATGACGCCCCTCCGAAGTGCAGGCGCTGCTTATCAGAGCGGTTCTGGAGGTAGTGATCCTCCGGAGCAGGATGAGCCCCATGAAGAACCTGAGGAAGATACAGATAACAAAAAGCCCCACAGAAGGGGAAGGAGGAACACATGAACAAGTTTTGGAAGTGGGTGCGGAACAAGGCACCGGATGGAGAAGATCCGGATCTTGCCGCACGCACGCTGTTTTTAAACGGAACCATTGCTTCGGAGAGTTGGTTTGACGATGACGTCACGCCAGCTCTTTTTAAGTCTGACCTTGATTCCGGGAAAGGACCGATCACG
>NZ_JBQKFT010000072.1:0-516 GCF_052119185.1 Bilifractor sp. LCP19S3_H10 | reverse complement strand
GGGCGAAGGGTGGCTGATTGATGGCATGGATGAAAAGGAATCCGACGCCATGACGATTGAAGCATGGTGCGATCTAGACGCGTACGGATTGGAGAAATGATGGACAAAAAAATGATTAATGCCGAATAGTTTATTCAAAAAACGCCAGGGATTTAAGATCCCCGGCGTAGAGATAAAGATTTACGCAAGACGCTGAAGCAGTCCTTCTTGAAGCACCTTAGAGCAGTTGATATTGCGCTTATCAGCCATAGCGGCCATCCATGCAGGGAGAGAAACATTCTTCCGTACAGAACGGTCATCGGTCTGCGCGCGATATTCCAATGTGTCAATTTGGATAAGCGATTTAATAGCTCCGCTCGGAGCATCGATCATATCCTGCGGCGACGGCGGATTAATGGTGTCACTGTTATCTTCGGCGACAACAAGCCAGCCGCTTGCCGCATCAGTGATTTGATCAATGGCGTCGCTGAGGCTGTTCCCGGTTGTAATACACCCGGGTAGATCAGGAACACGAGC
>NZ_JBQKFT010000071.1:0-541 GCF_052119185.1 Bilifractor sp. LCP19S3_H10 | reverse complement strand
CTTTCCTTCGGGACAGAAGAGACAGGTGGTGCATGGTTGTCGTCAGCTCGTGTCGTGAGATGTTGGGTTAAGTCCCGCAACGAGCGCAACCCTTATCCCCAGTAGCCAGCAGGTAAAGCTGGGCACTCTGAGGAGACTGCCAGGGAGAACCTGGAGGAAGGCGGGGATGACGTCAAATCATCATGCCCCTTATGATTTGGGCTACACACGTGCTACAATGGCGTGAACAGAGGGAAGCAGAGCCGCGAGGCCGAGCGAATCTCAAAAAACGCGTCCCAGTTCGGACTGTAGTCTGCAACCCGACTACACGAAGCTGGAATCGCTAGTAATCGCAGATCAGAATGCTGCGGTGAATACGTTCCCGGGTCTTGTACACACCGCCCGTCACACCATGGGAGTCGGCAATGCCCGAAGCCTGTGACCCAACCCGCAAGGGAGGGAGCAGTCGAAGGCAGGGCCGGTAACTGGGGTGAAGTCGTAACAAGGTAGCCGTATCGGAAGGTGCGGCTGGATCACCTCCTTTCTAAGGAATGAATGAGTA
>NZ_JBQKFT010000070.1:0-548 GCF_052119185.1 Bilifractor sp. LCP19S3_H10 | reverse complement strand
ATAGAGGCCACTCCATTGGCAGTTATCTCATGATCAGTGATCGACGTTCCTTGTTTTACTGATATCCCAAACTTTTCAGGAACCGGTAAATTATTTGCAAGAATCGAAAACGGCTGAAAGGCCCATAACTGAGCCCTTGAACCGTTGTTTGCATATACCTGTATATTGGTCTTTGGTGTTGACTTTCCTCCGGCAGCATCCAGTACAAACCCCTGTGATGTAAGATAATGGAGCCGGTAAGTTGGTACCGTTGCTCCGTTAATGCTCATGGATCCGGAAGGCTCTGCATACCATTTAAACGGATGTCCCTGGTAGCCAACCCACTGCTGCACATTCTGTCCATTTTTTGGAGCATTGGCACCAACACTCATTACTTTGCCACTTCCAACACAGTAAAGGGTCATAAGTCCGCTGCTGTATTCCTGAACACGCCAGATCTGGTTATTTCCGTCGTTCTCTCCATACAGCTGTATATTTGCTCCATTGGCACTGGATGCACCGCATACATCAAGCACTGCATTTGTGTCTAATGCCGACCGGATAAGGTA
>NZ_JBQKFT010000069.1:0-564 GCF_052119185.1 Bilifractor sp. LCP19S3_H10 | reverse complement strand
CTCTGACTCTCACTGTTCGACAAAGAAGCAGACCGGCTGATGCTTTCAGACTGAGATATGGACGTGCTTTCCTTTGTCGAAGCACTTGCACTATCGGAAGCACTTGCACTAACATAAGCACTTACACTATCGGAAACACTTGCACTACCAGAAGCGCTTACACTACCGGAAGCACTTGCACTACCAGAAGCACTGACACTATCGGAAGTACTTGCACTGGTCGAAGCACTCAAACTGTCTGACATACTCAGCAAGTTTGAAGTTCTCTGACTCTCACTGCTCGACAAAGAAGCAGATCGGCTGATGCTTTCAGATTGAGATACGGACGTGCTTTCCTTTGTCGAAGCACTTACACTACCGGAAGCACTTGCACTACCAGAAGCACTTACACTACCGGAAGCACTTACACTACCGGAAGCACTTACACTACCGGAAGCACTTACACTATCGGAAGTACTTGCACTGGTCGAAGCACTCAAACTGTCTGACATACTCAACGAGTTTGATATTCTCTGACTCTCACTGTTCGACAAAGAAGCAGACCGGCTGATGCTTTCAGACTGA
>NZ_JBQKFT010000068.1:0-568 GCF_052119185.1 Bilifractor sp. LCP19S3_H10 | reverse complement strand
TACGCAGAATGGACGGATAACCTGTTCGGCGGCATTGTTGTCGATCGGCACTTCACCGTCATTCAGGAAATATCTGAGATATGGCTCCTGTTTCAGGCAGTAGTCAAAACCGTTGCCGGTCTTGGTTCTTGAAGGAATCCGGGAATGGAATTCTTTCAGCCATGCGAAAAAGTCCTCGACAAGTGGTTTGACGAGGGTCTGGCGTTTTTTCACTCGTTCTTCAGCAGAAAGATCGGACAGACCATTATCAGCCTGATAGATCTGCGCAATTCGTTGAAGTGCTTGATACGCAACCGTCCGTTTACCGGCCTCCGGGCCAGCAGCTTTCACTGCTTCTGAAAACCGTCGTCGGGCATGTGACCAGCATCCGGAAATCTTCAGATCCTGCCGCTCTCGGGCCAGTTTGTGGTAGACCTCGTATCCGTCGGTCACCACTACACCGTTGAATGTCTTCAGAAACTCACGCGGATGATCCGCTTTTCGTTCTTTCTGATATTCGTAGAGGATGATCGGTTTGTCACGATACATCTTCCCTGTACGGTAGACCCACATATAGCTTTTGGCTCCC
>NZ_JBQKFT010000067.1:0-583 GCF_052119185.1 Bilifractor sp. LCP19S3_H10 | reverse complement strand
AAAGACGATAAGGTTGATAGGGCAGAGGTGGAAGTGCCGTAAGGCATGGAGCTGACTGTTACTAATCGGTCGAGGGTTTGACCTGAAGCATAAGTTGGAACGGAAGGAGGGAATCCGGAGACGGATTCTCGGGAAGAGTTTGTGTGTTCAGTTTTGAAGGTATGTGTCTTCATATAAATTCCTCCTTAGCTCAGTCGGTAGAGCGCATGACTGTTAATCATGATGTCGGCGGTTCGAGTCCACCAGGGGGAGCTTACCTTTGTTAAAGGGTAATGATTGGTTTCTGTGGCCCGGTGGTCAAGCGGTCAAGACATCGCCCTTTCACGGCGGTAACACGAGTTCAATTCTCGTCCGGGTCATCCAATATTATATGGCGTGGTAGCCAAGTGGTAAGGCAATGGTCTGCAACACCAGTATGCGCCGGTTCAAATCCGGCCCACGCCTCTTCAGGAATCCAGTATAACTGGGTTCCTTTTTTACTGTATAAAGCCGTCGTCAAGCGGGCAGTTTTTGGGCATGCGAAGCATGCACAGAAAACTGCATGCTTGAACGACGCTAACATGTATGAGCATGGAGCGGTGTG
>NZ_JBQKFT010000066.1:0-604 GCF_052119185.1 Bilifractor sp. LCP19S3_H10 | reverse complement strand
GGTCACGGATAATCTGCTCCTGCCACGGGAGAAGCCAGAACCGCTTCCCAGCCCACTTGCCTTTGGTATGACGGAGCATCTCGATAAACTTCACAGCCCGATCTGCCTTGGCCGGATCGTAATGTGAAGTCGGAAGCATGTACTGAGTCGGATGATAGTCTGTGAGCTTTGGCATATCTGCGGGATGTTCCTCGCTTGCCATTACGAATCACCTCCCAGCAGATTTTCCATCTCATCAGTCGGTGCGGTATTCCCCGCATCCGCTATGAGGCGGGACCGGGAAGCAGGCGTAAGACCGAACTCGGTCGCGAACTTTCCCATCTGTTTCATATAGGTCTGTGCGATGGAGACCTGCGGGACCTGTTGCCAGTAGCCAGAAGGTGTCCGGACAAGAGTGCCGTGCTCTGTGATAAACTCCTCGGCTTCCTTCCATCTTGCGTAAGACTGGCAGTATGCAGCAAAGGCAGCCATATCGACTTCGGTGAGGACACCGATGGCTTCCATCTTCTTTGCCAGCCTGTGCCATTCCTTTCTGGCATCCTTATCGAGCCACTTCGGACAGGCAGGTGCTTTCCGCTCTGGCTTTGGCTCATTCTCATTCAGT
>NZ_JBQKFT010000065.1:0-621 GCF_052119185.1 Bilifractor sp. LCP19S3_H10 | reverse complement strand
TCGGTATCATAACCAAAAGAAACAGAGCACCCGGACAATACCAGATGCTCCAATTCTCCACGAATAATATTTAAATTGTGAGGATCAATCATAAAGACTCGTATCTCACTCTTGATTGATCTGTCTGACCAATCGGAAAGGTCATTCATAATGATTCCTCCATTTGTTTAACAGATACTTCTCCCCACTCTCCGATTCTTGACCGTTGTCCTTTTGGAGTCAAATTCACAGATAATATTGCTGTGTGCAAAACCTCACCCTGCGGATTTCGGAAGATTGTGTGCTCTGCCGTTGTAAGCTCGTCCATATTTTCTCTTTTACCATTTGGCACAATGTCAGTATAAACACCGCTTACATCCAGGGATCGTGTGATCGTATTTCCAAAAGTGTAAACGGGACGAACTCGTCCTGTTGTCACCTGAGACGAATTATCAGAATCTCTGTTGTCCGAATACTCCGGGGATTTATCTACATTCAGTTTGATAACAGCCGTCTTTCCCTTCCAGTTCCATACATACACTTTTCCTTTCATAGTTTTCTTTACAGACGCCATTCCCCATGCAGATCCGTTTGATGTAAACACATAAATCGTGCATTCTGTATTAAGTGGGGGTGTGACAA
>NZ_JBQKFT010000064.1:0-662 GCF_052119185.1 Bilifractor sp. LCP19S3_H10 | reverse complement strand
CGAATGGGAGTTCTCATCTTAAGGGGGGCTTCACGCTTAGATGCCTTCAGCGTTTATCCCTTCCAGACTTGGCTACCCGGCCATAGACCTGGCGGTCTAACCGGTACACCAGTGGTCTGTCCATCCCGGTCCTCTCGTACTAAGGACAGCTCCTTTCAAAACTCCTCCGCCCACGCCGGATAGGGACCGAACTGTCTCACGACGTTCTGAACCCAGCTCGCGTACCGCTTTAATGGGCGAACAGCCCAACCCTTGGGACCTACTACAGCCCCAGGATGCGATGAGCCGACATCGAGGTGCCAAACCACTCCGTCGATGTGAACTCTTGGGAGTGATAAGCCTGTTATCCCCAGGGTAGCTTTTATCCGTTGAGCGATGGCATTCCCACTTAATACCACCGGATCACTAAGCCCTACTTTCGTACCTGCTCCAACCGTCGCTGTCGCAGTCAGGCTCCCTTCTGCCTTTGCACTCTTTGGATGGTTTCCAACCATCCTGAGGGAACCTTTGGGCGCCTCCGATACGCTTTCGGAGGCGACCGCCCCAGTCAAACTCCCCGTCTGACATTGTCCCCCGCCCGGGTAACGGGCGCAGGTTAGAAGCCCGGTAACGCAAGGGTGGTATCCCAACAGCGGCTCCGGAAATACTGGCGTACTTCCTTC
>NZ_JBQKFT010000063.1:0-665 GCF_052119185.1 Bilifractor sp. LCP19S3_H10 | reverse complement strand
AACTCATATCCTTCCCGATAAGCAAGTGCAAACCTTATCTTGGAACCCTTTACAACCTCTTGCGTCCATCTTGACGACGCATCGTCACTGTAATTATTTTTTCCTCCATTTCCATCAAACGTAATTTTATATCCTGTCGCCCATACAGCATACAGTGTCATATCTGAATCGGGTGTCACTGAAGACAGTTCGTCAGCCGTCCATTCCGGCTCCGTCGCATTCTGGTCTGTACTCCATCCCTTGAACTCATATCCTTCCCGATAAGCAAGTGCAAACCTTATCTTGGAACCCTTTACAACCTCTTGCGTCCATCTTGACGACGCATCGTCACTGTAATTATTTTTTCCTCCATTTCCATCAAACGTAATTTTATATCCTGTCGCCCATACAGCATACAGTGTCATATCTGAATCGGGTGTCACTGAAGACAGTTCGTCAGCCGTCCATTCCGGCTCCGTCGCATTCTGGTCTGTACTCCATCCCTTGAACTCATATCCTTCCCGATAAGCAAGTGCAAACCTTATCTTGGAACCCTTTACAACCTCTTGCGTCCATCTTGACGACGCATCGTCACTGTAATTATTTTTTCCTCCATTTCCATCAAACGTAATTTTATATCCTGTCGCCCATACAGCATACAGTGTCATATCTGAATCGGGTGTCAC
>NZ_JBQKFT010000062.1:0-677 GCF_052119185.1 Bilifractor sp. LCP19S3_H10 | reverse complement strand
AATCAGTGAAGCAAATGGCCTGACCGTACGACTTTGCCTGAAACACCACAGGGAAGGGAAAGAAGCGGTCCACAACAATGCGGAAAAAATGCGGCTGCTGCAAAGAACCGCACAGATGAAGTTCGAAGAAAACCATTCGAGAAAAGAATTCATGCGCTTGATTGGAAGGAACTACCTGGAATAGCCAATTGGAAAGCATAGCAGGAGGAGCTGCAGTAAAAACGATGGAGACAAAGGAAGAAAAAGCAAAGACTGTCAGCCAAATCATCGAAGAGGTAAAAAACGAAATTTGTGACAAATATTGCCGCTACCAAACAATATATGATGAGGATGACGAGGATGAGTTGACCGAAATGATGGAAAAGATATGTTTCAACTGTCCGTTGGATAGGCTGTGAGGGAGGTGAGCAAATGAGCAAAGCGGCAGCGGAACGACAGGTGATTGTCACATGGTATCTTCCGGAGAAGAAGCTTCCGCCGGAAGACGAGGAGGTAGTTATCACATTTTCCGGGAAAGTACACAATGTTATTTACGATCACGCCATCGGGATAGCTTCGTATTTTTTGGGCGAAGGGTGGCTGATTGATGGCATGGATGAAAAGGAATCCGACGCCATGACGATTGAAGCATGGTGCGATCTAGACGCGTACGGATTGGAGAAATGATGGACAAAAAA
>NZ_JBQKFT010000061.1:0-688 GCF_052119185.1 Bilifractor sp. LCP19S3_H10 | reverse complement strand
TTATTTTTATCGCTTATCTTTGGTGTTATCGTTTATTTTATCGCTCTTCGGGCTGTCGTAGCTCATCGCCTGCTTGCTGTCCGAGACGCCCGTAGTAGTCGGATCGGTGACCACGCCGAGGATAGTCAGCACAGCGAAGGCAGCATTGACGATCGCCGTGAGTTGCTGCCCGAGCACACCGAAATCCCATTTGTACCCGAACGGGGCCATGCACACCTGGATCAGCAGCAGTACCGCCGGAATAAGGCTCAGCCAGAAATTCTTGTTCTTGATTCTGATTTTCCAGTTTATCATTTTCTTTCCTCCCTCAAATAAATGCGTTGTTTTTCTTTACCGATATGTATGTCTCTTTAATGTTCGCGGTCGCGGCAACCGCTTTTGAATTTTTATAATCATCGTGAGCCTTACAGTAATGCTCGTACTCCTTTATATCTTCGAGGATCTGGTTATATGATTCCTCGCTATGGCCCACATTGCGCCGGAGTTCATCGTCAAACGAAAGGATCCGCCTTCTCGCATCATCTGCATTCTCTTTGTTCATTCGCGATCCGAATGCTGTTAACTGATTACTGAATTCTTCCAGCTTTGCAATAATCTTATCGTTTCGTTCTTTCTTTTTATCTGATCGGTTAATCAGAAATTGGATAAATAAAAGGACGGCACCCACTAGAGTACCGCCCAATATCCC
>NZ_JBQKFT010000060.1:0-814 GCF_052119185.1 Bilifractor sp. LCP19S3_H10 | reverse complement strand
CCGCAAGGCATGAATACGATCTGTACAATCTTGTCTCCCGCTTCGAACACATAGTCCTCGTTGCCGAGATTGTAGAGCTTCACAACAATGCTTCCGGTGTAGTGGCTGTCCACTGTTCCGCCGAGTGATACAATATCATGCTTCACATGCAGCCCAGATTTACTGAACATCTGGCCGAACCATCCATCCGGAATCTGCACGTGCACTCCGGTATCGATGCAAACACTCTCGTGTCTGCGAAGTACAACTCTCTTTGGTGTTCTGAGGTCATATCCTGCATCGGCTCTGTGTGCCTTCTCCGGTATATGAGCCCCTTCATCTAGTACGACTTTCATTTATTTTGTCCTCCTATTTTGTGTAATATTGTGTATTATCATTGACTCGTTGTGTATTAGTGTGTATAATATAATCAGAAAGGAGATAAAGATGACGCCACATGATAAAGCAGTAAAAGCATTGCAGGAAGCCGGTTATGAATTCGCCAGGCACGGAAAGAATCATGATCAGTACCGAAATCCTGAACTCAGAAAAACAATTCCGCTGAAACGTCATGATTTCGACGAATACGACCTGCGATACATCAAGAAAGAAATCAAACACAATCAGGAGAGCTGAAAGGCTCTCCTCCCTGAAAGGAGTGTTGTTTATGAAATATATCTATACCGCTGTTTTTATGTCCTCCGATGACGGAACGAAATTCTTTGCTCGTGTTCCTGATCTACCCGGGTGTATTACAACCGGGAACAGCCTCAGCGACGCCATTGATCAAATCACTGATGCGGCAAGCGGCTGGCTTGTTGTCGCCGAAGATAAC
>NZ_JBQKFT010000059.1:0-815 GCF_052119185.1 Bilifractor sp. LCP19S3_H10 | reverse complement strand
TACAGAAACATAGCGATTTTTTGTTTTCACACGTTCTGTGGCATTACGAACACCTGTCAAATCTTCAAGTACGAAAAGAGTATGCTTTGGATTGGATTCAACGAGTGCCTTTGATACACAATGGTTCACATCCTGCATCCAACGGTGTTCTCGCTGACCGATAGCTTTCAGTCTTCTTCTTGCTGAAGGTGTCCGTCGCGTTTGGAGTTCTTTGCGAAGTTTGGAATAGCTGGCGCGTCTTTGCTTGATAGCTTTCCCGCTAACAAATCCAGACTTGTGATTACTGTCATAGGTTGCAACAACGAAGTTAATCCCTCTGTCAATGCCTACAACATTACAAATGTCAGAAAGATTACTTTCTTCCACGTCATAAGTTACCGGTATGTAAAGATAATATTTGCCATGCCTGTTTATGAGCTTAGCAGTACCAAACTTATAAATTGTGGGGTCAAAATATTTAGACATGCCTTCAGTGAAATATGGCAATTTAACACGACCATTAAGCGTATTCACAGAAAAACAGTTTTTCGTTAAAGAATAATCTCTGTTCCAGACCAAATCATACTGAGCTTTCTTGAAGGCTGGCCGTATCCACTCCTTTTGATTTTCAAGAATAGTTTTATATCTTGCAATGACCGTTTTCAAGACGGACTGAGCCATTTGAGATTTAAGGCCAAATTTTTCTCTTAAAGTAGAATACAAAACCTTATTAAGTGAAAACTGCTTTAAATCATGAGTTTGGAATACATAGTCTGAAACATAATTACAGGCATCACGATAAACAGACATAGTTTCATCAAGCAAAACCTTGTCTG
>NZ_JBQKFT010000058.1:0-881 GCF_052119185.1 Bilifractor sp. LCP19S3_H10 | reverse complement strand
GTGGCAATGTTCTGGGACAACTTACCAGATCCGATACAGGGAAAGACAGCGGAAACCAAATCAGGCAATTGGTGATTGGAGCAGCTGGATGTCATATCCTGACGCGAGCACGGCAAATTCAGGATGGGGAGATATTGGATCTGCAAACTGTGTAACAGAAAACACGTCCCGCAAATTTGCCCCAAAAGCAATCACAATGCTACAGCCGGTAGACGGAACAAATGTCGATTATAAAGAACTTCAGTTTGAGATCAGAAGATATGAAGCAAACTATAATGGAACATCTGGACTACATGCACACGGTAACAGCATTATTGAAACTTTCAGATTGACTTACACTCCGACGCTTACGATTAATTCATGTAAGTGGTCACCTGACGGACTTAATATTAGTTACACCTCAGACTATCACCGTGACGGAAATATTATTACATTTTCATCGGATGATATTTTTAAAGAATGTCGTTTCACGGATCAGCCATATACAGGAAATGTCAGAATTCCTCAGAGCGCTCTTTTGAGGATTCCTGCAAACGGAGAGAAAATCACGATTCATTCCGCTATTATGTCTGATATCGAATCAAGTACGTCCAATCGTTCTGTAACGATAAGTTATGTAAGCAGTCCAAGCCTTACCGTATCACCAAAGACTATAGACGATACTGACAGTTATACAACAACGGTTACATTTACTCCGTCAACAGATGATCATGTATATCTCTCTTACCCAGGCAATCTCATAGAATGCGAGGGAAGTAACGGGAATTATATTGTCACACCCCCACTTAATACAGAATGCACGATTTATGTGTTTACATCAAACGGATCTGCATGGGGAATGGCGTCTGTAAAGAAAACTATGAAAGGAAAAGTGTATGTAT
>NZ_JBQKFT010000056.1:0-959 GCF_052119185.1 Bilifractor sp. LCP19S3_H10 | reverse complement strand
AACTCACGCGGATGATCCGCTTTTCGTTCTTTCTGATATTCGTAGAGGATGATCGGTTTGTCACGATACATCTTCCCTGTACGGTAGACCCACATATAGCTTTTGGCTCCCGCGTGACGACCGTCTTTTGTGACGATTACCGGTGTTTCATCAGCCTGCAGCACATGATAGTTATAGATCTGTTTATGAAGCCAGTCATACAGGACCGCAAGATATCGATCCGCACACTGGATTGTCCAGTTTGCCATAACCTGACGGGAGAGGTTGATCCCGTTGCGCTTCAGTTCCTGTTCCTGGCGGTATAATGGTACGGCATTGACATACTTGGCGTTTAGAATACCGGCTTCCAGAGATGGGGTGACAATGCTGCCACGAAGAAGGTCTGTCGGGCGGTCTGCTTTTACGATCGTCTGATTATCGCTTCCGGCATAGACCTTGACATGATGTTCCTCTACGACATATCTTGCCGGTTCATAGACCAGACGTTTATAGACTTCATCCGGCAGAGCCTTCCATTTATCTCCAAAGATTTCATGAAGCTTTTCATCCGGAAGAACGTGGTCGATCTTTTCAACCGGAAGATCCTTTAGGTCGACCTCTCGTTTTCCTCTGGCTTTTTTGCGGCGGTAAGTAATGACAACTTCATCCGCATCTGGTTCATGAAGATCGGAAGCAGTTTCAATGGTATGTTCTGCTTCATTCAGAAGGTCAAAAATGCTCAGCTGGCTGTCGAAGTCATTCATCTTTTCCGAATGACGGCCAAACCGATACTGATTCGCAGCTGCGATCTGTTCGGTAAGGCGATTCAGAGAATCATTCATCTGCTGAAGCTGATCCTGCATAGCTGTAACCAATAGGATCAGCGATTGTTTATCCAGCTGATTTAATTCTTCCTTTGAATAATGGCCTGGCATTTTTTCTTCCTCACTTTCGATGTCTTTATTATACCGAAGAAGGAG
>NZ_JBQKFT010000055.1:0-976 GCF_052119185.1 Bilifractor sp. LCP19S3_H10 | reverse complement strand
CCAAGGCAGATCGGGCTGTGAAGTTTATCGAGATGCTCCGTCATACCAAAGGCAAGTGGGCTGGGAAGCGGTTCTGGCTTCTCCCGTGGCAGGAGCAGATTATCCGTGACCTGTTCGGCATCGTGAAGGAGAACGGCAAGCGTCAGTTCCGGACCGCTTACATCGAGATCGGGAAGAAGAACGGAAAGAGTGAGCTTGCTGCAGCGGTAGCGCTGTATCTCTTGTACGCAGACAACGAGCCGTCTGCCGAGGTCTATGGCGCTGCCGCAGACCGGCAGCAGGCCAGTATCGTTTTCGATGTTGCTCATCAGATGGTTTCCATGACACCTGCGCTTCTGAAACGATCAAAGATCATGGCGGCAACGAAACGAATTGTGAATTACAGCAACGCTGGATTCTATCAGGTCCTTTCTGCAGAGGTGGGAACCAAGCACGGCCTGAACGTTTCCGGTCTGGTCTTCGATGAGGTCCACGCCCAGCCGACCAGAAAGCTTTATGATGTTTTGACGCAGGGCTCCGGTGATGCCCGTGAGCAGCCACTGTTCTTTCTGATCACGACGGCTGGAACCGACAAGAACTCGATCTGCTACGAGCTGCATCAGAAGGCAAAGGATATCCTCTCCGGGCAGCGCGTGGATCACACCTTTTACCCGGTTGTCTATGGACTGGAAGACGATGAGGACTGGCACGATGAGAAGAACTGGTATAAAGCAAATCCAAGCCTCGGACAGACGATCGACATCGAGCGTGTCAGGGAGCACTACCATGAGGCGCTGGAAAATCCCGCCGAGGAAGCAGTGTTCAAGCAGCTGAGACTCAACATGTGGGTATCTAGTACGACCGCCTTCATTCCGGAGCAGGTCTTTGATCAGGGAAATGAACCGATTGATATGGGCAGTCTTCGTGGCCGGGAGTGCTACGGCGGACTTGATCTTTCGAGCACCGGAGATATCACAGCGCTGGTTCTGATGTTCCC
>NZ_JBQKFT010000054.1:0-980 GCF_052119185.1 Bilifractor sp. LCP19S3_H10 | reverse complement strand
TCATCTATGTTGTTCTTCATGCTTGCTATACCGTAGTAGTTAAGCCATCCTCTCGCATATACCTTGATTTTCTCAAGACTAGGCTTGATGGTCTGCACAGACTTACGGGAAGATAAATCTTTCAGCTTTGACTTGAACTTCTTCCATGACTTTGGATGAACCCTGACATAAATGCCACTACCGTTCCTTCCCAATGCAAAGCCAAGGAATTTAAAATTTCGGATTGCAAACACGCTGACAGTACGGCTTTTCTCTCGATTAACCGTTAGCTTCAGTTTCTTTTCGAGATATTTCGTACTGCTTTCCAAAAGTCTTTCCGATGCTCTTTTGCTTTTCGCAAGAAGGACTATGTCATCTGCATATCTTATGCAGGGCACACCTCTTTTCAGAAACTCTTGGTCAAACTCATTGAGGTAGATATTCGCAAGAAGCGGAGATAGATTTCCACCTTGCGGTGAGCCTTCCTCTGTATCAATGACCACTCCATTTTCCATTACCCCACTTTTCAGATAACGCTTTATTAGTTGAACTACACGTTCATCCTTCACATTCCTTCTGAGGAGGTTGATTAGGATTTCATGATTCAAGGTGTCGAAATACTTTGATAAGTCCAAGACTACCGCAAAAGTGTAGCCTTGTTCTGCGTATTCCTTTACTTTCTGTATAGCATCCTTTGCGCTTCTGTTTGGACGATAGCCGTAGCTTCCATCCGCAAACAATGGTTCATAGATTGGCACTAACTGTTGAGTTATTGCCTGTTGGAGTGTTCGGTCTATCACGGTGGGTATGCCAAGTTTACGCACACCACCATCTGGTTTTGGAATCTCAACTCGCCTGACTGGCGATGGGGTATACTTACCGCGGTATATGCGGTCAGTTAACTCCTGCTGATGTTCCTTAAGGTATGGAAGTGCCTCTTCAATAGTCATTCCATCAATACCTGGCGCTCCCTTGTTTGCCTTAACTCTTTTATACGCTCT
>NZ_JBQKFT010000053.1:0-1001 GCF_052119185.1 Bilifractor sp. LCP19S3_H10 | reverse complement strand
ATACATACACTTTTCCTTTCATAGTTTTCTTTACAGACGCCATTCCCCATGCAGATCCGTTTGATGTAAACACATAAATCGTGCATTCTGTATTAAGTGGGGGTGTGACAACGTACTTCCCGTTACTTCCCTCGCATTCTATGAGATTGCCTGGGTAAGAGAGATATACATGATCATCTGTTGACGGAGTAAATGTAACCGTTGTTGTGTAACTGTCAGTATCGTCTATAGTCTTTGGTGATACGGTAAGGCTTGGACTGCTTGCATAACTTACCGTTACAGGACGATCGGACGTACTCGATTCGATATCTGACATAATAGCGGAATGAATCGTGATTTTCTCGTCGTTTGCAGGAATCCTCGAAAGAGTGCTCTGGGGAATCATGACATTACCTGTGTATGGCTGATCAGTGAAACGGCTTTCTCTGAAAATACCATCAGATGAAAATGTAATAATGTTTCCGTCACGGTGATAGTCTGAGGTGTAACTAATATCAAGACCTTCAGGAGACCACTTACATGAATTAATCGTAAGTGTCGGAGTGTAAGTCAATCCAAAAGTTGAAATGATGCTGTTGCCATGTGCATGTAATCCAGATGTTCCATTATAGTTAGCTTCGTATCTTCTGATCTCAAACTGAAGTTCTTTATAATCGATGCTTGTCCCGTCTACCGGCTGTAGCATTGTGATTGCTTTTGGAGCAAATTTACGGGACGTGTTTTCTGTTACACAGTTTGCAGATCCAATATCTCCCCATCCTGAATTTGCTGTGCTCGCGTCAGGATATGACATCCAGCTGCTCCAATCACCAATTGCCTGATTTGGTTTCCGCTGTCTTTCCCTGTATCGGATCTGGTAAGTTGTCCCAGAACATTGCCACGACAAATAGATAGAGGCCACTCCATTGGCAGTTATCTCATGATCAGTGATCGACGTTCCTTGTTTTACTGATATCCCAAACTTTTCAGGAACCGGTAAATTATTTGCAAGAATCGAAAAC
>NZ_JBQKFT010000052.1:0-1217 GCF_052119185.1 Bilifractor sp. LCP19S3_H10 | reverse complement strand
CTGGATCTGCTGGATGGGCTCCTGTACTTGTACCTTCCGCTGAATGGCCATCCTGGTCCCGAGCCGGTTTGCCTCGCTCTCCGCCTGACCGAATGCGGCAAAGAGCGTCATGAGAAGCTCGCCGCCTTCTCCTAGCGTATTGATTCCCTGAAGCTCAAAGTACACCCCGATGCCGCGCTCCTTGAGAAGTCTTGTGGCATCCAGAACGATCCCAGTGTTCCGGGCAAAGCGGGTGATGGACTTTGTGATGACCAGCTCAAACTTCCCATCCTTTGATTCTTCGAGCATCTTCTGGAACCCGGGCCGTGCTGCCTTGAATCCGGAGATTCCGAAGTCGTAGTAGATCTCGACCAGCTCGTACCTTGGGTCCTCTCCGATGGTTTCCTTGTAGTGAGCGATCTGGTTTTCCAGTGAGTACTCCTGGTCCTCATGCTTGCTGGACACCCGGCAGTACACCGCTGTTTTGATCCGCTGATCCTGTGGGCGCTCTATGTGCGGAATCACGATCACATGATCCGAGGACGATGAAGTCCGGCTCTGCTTTTTGCTCATGCTTTCCCACCTCCTTTTTCTTCCGGCGACGGCGCATCGCCTTTTCCCTCTGTTCATCTGTCCGGAATGCCGTATTTCCACCCATCCGCTCCATCAGAATCCTCCGGGTATCTGCGTGTTCCTTGCCGCCCATGCCGATGCTGTTCATCCAGCTTCGGAACGTGTATCGTTCATTGCTGGTTTTCACCGGATCTGCTTTTACCCAGGCAGCCTTCTCACAGGCTTTGACAAGTCCTTCTGCAAAGTCCCGATAGGCCGCCAGCTCCTCCACCGTCCGATCCTTTGGGAATCCGGTAAAGAGCACCTTTATGGAAGAAAAAGTGATGCCCCTAAGTGCCTTCTCTGCGCCGCTTTTTACCAGCACCGTCTGAAGCTCAGAAAGGTTTGCCGGATTTGTTTCTTTCAGGTTCTTGAGGAGGACTGCCGATACAAAGAAGGCGTTCGGCTGTCCGATGGCCTTGTTGATGAGCACGCCCTTCGAAGAAAGCATGTGGATGAGGTTGACCCGGGCCGTCACGTCATCTGCGATCTCTGCCTCGATGCCTGTGCCTTTCTTTTCATCCACGATCAGACCGCTTTCTTTGAGCTTTCCGATCAGCCCGGGATCTGCCTTTTCATCGGCAACCCGGATGTGTGCGTTCCGAAGAACCGTGTAGTCTCCGATC
>NZ_JBQKFT010000051.1:0-1359 GCF_052119185.1 Bilifractor sp. LCP19S3_H10 | reverse complement strand
CAAGGGAGGGAGCAGTCGAAGGCAGGGCCGGTAACTGGGGTGAAGTCGTAACAAGGTAGCCGTATCGGAAGGTGCGGCTGGATCACCTCCTTTCTAAGGAATGAATGAGTACGTGCATGAGCACTTAATGAGAACGACTGAAAGGAAGTTCGAATTTAGTGCGAGCCGTGCAGTGCCCTTAGCGAAGCGGAACGCTGAGCTTAGTAGCACTGCAGAGGATGTGTTTTACTGTTGAGCCGTCAATGTGACGACAAAACTTGCTGGTGGCGATGCGCCCGGGGGAGACACCCGTTCCCATTCCGAACACGATGGTTAAGACCCGGGCGGCCGAAAATACTATGCCGGAGACAGTATGGAAAGATAGGCGGCCGCCAGCATCCTTACAACAAATCTAAAAACTTTACCGGTGATACGAGCTGAGAAGATAAACTTTTCGGCTGGTATGGCTGATAAAGCCAGATACGTACCTTGAAAACTGAATACACAAACGATTCCAAAAAGAAATCCAAAGCACAATCGAAAAATCAAAAGATTTTGAAATTGTTCACGAAGATAGGAAGACATCCGAGGCGTTACAGAGGAAGCAGAAATGATTCCGATGAACGTTTCATGGATAACATTCTTTTGCCGGAGTGTTATCCGAAATGCAATTTATGCAAAATGTGTTTTCAGGTCTACGCTAAGATCTGAAGGCACGGCCATTTTACAATAGGTCAAACATAAAGGGCGCAGGGCGGATGCCTTGGCACTGAGAGCCGAAGAAGGACGTGATTAACTGCGAAAAGCCGCGGGGAGACGTACATAGTCATTGATCCGCGGATGTCCGAATGGGGAAACCCGCATGAGCAAACCTCATGCATCCATGCATGAATCCATAGTGTATGGAGGGAGACCTGCTGAACTGAAACATCTAAGTAGGCAGAGGAAAAGAAAGAAAACTCGATGTCCCAAGTAGCGGCGAGCGAACCGGACAGAGGCCAAACCGGAGTGCATGCATTCCGGGGTTGCGGACAGCCAGAACGTACTGAAGAAGGCAGCCGAATAAGTTTGGGAAACTTATCCATAGAGCGTGAGAGACGCGTAGGCGAAACCGGAAGCAGACAAGGCTGCACCAGAGTACCACGGGACACGGGAAACCCTGTGGGAAGCCGGAGGGACCACCCTCCAAGCCTAAATACTCTCAGTGACCGATAGCGCATAGTACTGTGAAGGAAAGGTGAAAAGAACCCCGGGAGGGGAGTGAAAGAGAACCTGAAACCCTGTGTCTTCAAACTGTTGGACACCGATACATGACCGGTGGACAGCGTACTTTTTGTAGAACGGTCCGGCGAGTTGCCGGTGCTGGCGAGGTTAAGGACT
>NZ_JBQKFT010000050.1:0-1546 GCF_052119185.1 Bilifractor sp. LCP19S3_H10 | reverse complement strand
AGTCAGTACAGGCAGACCCGAAACCGGGTGATCTACCCATGACCAGGCTGAAGCTGGCGTAAGAGCCAGTGGAGGGCCGAACGCACATCTGTTGAAAAAGGTGGCGATGAGTTGTGGGTAGGGGAGAAATTCCAATCGAACCCGGAGATAGCTGGTTCTCCTCGAAACAGCTTTAGGGCTGGCCTCGTTCGAGATCCGTGGAGGTAGAGCACTGAATTTGCAAGGGGGCGTCAAAGCTTACCAAGCGATATCAAACTCCGAATGCCACGCGACCGATGGACGGGAGTCAGACTGCACGAGATAAGTTGGGCAGTCAAAAGGGAAAGAGCCCAGACCCGCGGCTAAGGTCCCAAAGTGTGTGTTAAGTGGTAAAGGATGTGGGATCTCCAAGACAACCAGGATGTTGGCTCAGAAGCAGCCACACATTTAAAGAGTGCGTAATAGCTCACTGGTCGAGAGGTCCTGCGCCGAAAATGTCCGGGGCTGAAACACAACACCGAAGCCTGGGAATGTATTTATACATTGGTAGAGGAGCATTGCATACCTGGCGAAGCAGTACCGGAAGGAGCTGTGGAGGGTATGGAAGAGAGAATGCCGGAATGAGTAGCGAGAGAGAGGTGGGAATCCTCTCGGCCGAATATCCAAGGTTTCCAGGGTAAAGCTGATCTTCCCTGGGTAAGTCGGGGCCTAAGGCGAGGACGAGAGTCGTAGCCGATGGACAGCAGGTTGAGATTCCTGCACTATGATATGACAGAACTGTGGGGACGTATGTGGAGAGCCGGGGCGCGGAATGGAAAGCCGCGTGCAAGCGAAGAGGTGTGTGGCAGGCAAATCCGCCGCATAAGCCAGAGCCGTGATGCGGACCGAAATAGAGTAGGGAAGCCGGTGAGCCATGTACCGAGAAAAGCCGCTATTGTTCATATGATACCCGTACCGTAAACCGACACAGGTGGGTGAGGAGAGAATCCTAAGGCCGACGGAAGAAGCATTGTTAAGGAACTCGGCAAAACAGCCCCGTAACTTCGGGAGAAGGGGTGCCCTTGAAAGAGGGCCGCAGTGAACAGGCTCAAGCAACTGTTTAGCAAAAACACAGGTCTATGCGAAACCGAAAGGTGAGGTATATGGGCTGACGCCTGCCCGGTGCTGGAAGGTTACGAGGAGGGGTTAACAGAAATGTGAAGCTCTGAATCCAAGCCCCAGTAAACGGCGGCCGTAACTATAACGGTCCTAAGGTAGCGAAATTCCTTGTCGGGTAAGTTCCGACCCGCACGAAAGGCGTAATGATTTGAGCACTGTCTCGACAATGCATCCGGTGAAATTGAAGTACCAGTGAAGATGCTGGTTACCCGCGCCAGGACGGAAAGACCCCATGGAGCTTTACTCCAGTTTGATACTGGGGTCTGGTAATGCATGTACAGGATAGGTGGGAGGCTGAGAAGGAAGTACGCCAGTATTTCCGGAGCCGCTGTTGGGATACCACCCTTGCGTTACCGGGCTTCTAACCTGCGCCCGTTACCCGGGCGGGGGACAATGTCAGACGGGGAGT
>NZ_JBQKFT010000049.1:0-1703 GCF_052119185.1 Bilifractor sp. LCP19S3_H10 | reverse complement strand
GTTTGGGTGTGATGGTCATGATTGATCCTTTGCGAGGTTGTAGATGTGCCCGGCTGGGCGGGGTACGAGCTGCGCAGCGCCGCGCTGCTCGAGGATCGTGATGGGCGACTGTAGTCGGGCGTAGACGCGCCACCCACGGTCGCCGTGGTGGTGGGCAAGGTCCTTGAATGCTTCGGCGGCTTCGTATGTGGATTTGGGGATGGTTACCCGGCTGCGTTCTGGTTGACCACCCCGGGTGCGGGGCAACCACAGCTCGGCGCGGTACGCGGGCATGAGGTCGCCGTCCGGGGCGATGGGGCCATCTACTGGCTCCCATGGGGTCACTTGGCGGGACATGAGCGCCGTGAGCCGATCGGACGGTCCGCCTACGATGTCGGCGTAGATTTCGCGGGCTTCCTGCTCGTCTGTGTACCAATGCCAGTACTCCGGCGACTGCCACTGGAGGTTCCCGTCCTGGTCGACACCAAGCGCCGTCGTGGCTCGATACTCGGTGTAGATAGTCACTCGATTTCCTCCCAGTCGCTCACCCAGCGGCGGACTCGGGTGCCGGGCGGGAAGGCGACTTTCTCAATGCCCTCGAAATAGACTCGACTACGCCCGTCGGCGGTGTATTCCTCCGGGTCGGCCACCACGGGCGTGCCGTCCGGGGTCCAAGCACGGGGCAGATCGAAACGGGGGGTTACTGCTGTTGCGGGCACGCCTTCTAGCAATTCGCCGTCTACGGGGTCAAGCAGCACCACCAGTGTCTGCTTGTATTGCTCGGAGTAATAGGCACTAACCACGATCCAGGCTTCTATGGATAAGTCGCACCACATACCCCGGCATTGTTCGAGCTCTTCGGATGTCATGTCCGCAAGCGTGCGGGGTTGTTTGTCGGTCATTGGTTGTTCTCCTTGTCTGTCCACTTTTCGGCGAGTGTGGGGATAATGTCTTCGTGGTCTTGCATGTGGAGGTCGCATAGGGTAAGCGCGGCTTCGATGTAGGGTCGGCGGCGGGTGATTTCGTCGCCTTCGGCTTCTGGCCAGCCTTGGTCCTTTGCGATGAGGTCGCGTAGTTGGTCGGGGGTGCCGTTCCAGCAGCCGAGGGTTATTCGCCAGCCTTCGGGGGTGGGGGTGAGGTGGAGGGTGCCGCTGGGTAGGTGGTTGATTTCTAGTCCGCCCCATCTAGCGTAGTGCAGGTTAGCGCCGTACAGGTCAGCGCCGTACAGGTTAGCGCCGCTCAGGTCAGCGCCGTACAGGTCAGCGCCGCGCAGGTCAGCGCCGCGCAGGTCAGCGTAGTGCAGGTCAGCGCCGCGCAGGTCCGGGAGCTTATTGTCCTCTCGTGCGCTTTTCACAATGTCAAGCACTTCTTCACGATTCATTTCTGGTTCCTCTCCTGGTGGTGAGCAGTAGCAAGTAGGGCGAGGGCGATGGTCTTTACCGAGCTGGGAGTGATGTCTATTTGTTCTATTTCCCGTGGGCCGTAGAAGGTCCCGCCGTATTCGGTGCTCGTGACGATGACCTCTTCGACCTTGCGCTGTGGTCGGTACGGCGGGAGTGTGATGGTGATGGTGCGGGCGATTTCGTCGGCGTGGTGAATGGCTTGGGCGTGGGTGCGGAAGTTGGTGGCGGTGCCGTCTGGTTCGTGGACGGTCCAGCGGCCGAAGCCTCCTCGGCGGATTGTGGGTCTCATGAGAAATCTTTCAGGGTTATCCAGGATGTGAG
>NZ_JBQKFT010000048.1:0-1859 GCF_052119185.1 Bilifractor sp. LCP19S3_H10 | reverse complement strand
GCCTGAACCAGGATTTTTGCTGTCGGCATAGGCTGCATAAAGGATGAACAGAAGTAATCTCAATGTATGCCTGAACCAGGATTTTTGCTGTCGGCATAGGCTGCATAAAGGGTGAACAGAAGCAATTCCCAATATATGCCTGAACAGGAGAAATCCGCTGTGTTGACAGGTTTCTGACAGTGGAATATATTTGAAGACAGGGAAAAGAAAGAGGCAGTTCTTATACAAGGCTGCTTCTTTTTTGTAATTTACGCGAACAGCGAGCCACAGCCGAATGCGAAGCATTCGTGTGGGGCGAGCGTCGCGATAGCGAGATAAAACTCGCGCAGCGTGTTTTATCTCGTTTGGAAGGGATTCCCGGCAGTGCACGCGCAAAATCACAATTCAGCAGAGTCCCCGGAGACTTTTTTTCGTGTTGAGCATTTAACAGGAAGTGGGAAAAATGAATCTGAAGGATATGGAATGTTTCATTGAGGTCTGTGAAAAAAAGAGCATTACCGCAGCCGCGGAGGCAATGTTTCTCTCCCCGCAGGCGGTGAGTCAGACCATTCGCAGAATGGAGGAAGAAGTTGGCGCAGAGCTTCTGGTCCGTTCCCAGAAGGGAGTGGCGCTGAATGAGTATGGGAAGATTTTTTACGATCATGCGTGCCGGATCATCGCGGATTACAATGGGATGACGGCTTCCATCAGTGATCTGAAAAAACAGGAAAAGGGTTTCTTGCGCTTGGTTTCCGCGTATGGGGTTCTGCGTCTGTTGTCGCCCGAGTTCATCCATACATTCACGGATCAGAATCCCGGCGTGCGGCTGGATTATATGGAATTTCCGGATATATATATTGAAGAAAATGTCAGGAACAGGAAATATGATCTTGGATTTGTTCCGTATGTGAAGAAAGACCCGGAATTGAAATATATACCGCTTTTTTCGCGAGAGATTTTTTTTATTACACACAGGAAGAGCAGATATTACGA
Organism: Bilifractor sp. LCP19S3_H10; assembly: GCF_052119185.1. NCBI lineage: Bacteria > Bacillati > Bacillota > Clostridia > Lachnospirales > Lachnospiraceae > Bilifractor > Bilifractor sp. LCP19S3_H10. The sequence continues at coordinate 887 of NZ_JBQKFT010000048.1, read as the reverse complement.
CAGAAACGAAGTGTCGGTAAAGGAAATCAGCGAGGAGCCGGTGATTATCGAAAATGGTAATTTTATGATTCACCATATTCTGGAGGAAACCTGCAGAAAGGAAGGCGCTGATCTGGACGTGTATTTCAACACAAGTGGCTTCAGCCTTTGCTACAAGCTGTGCCGGGAGCAGGAAGGCAACACGGTCTCCATGGACTTTATTTTTGAGGATATGGGAAGCGATGATCTGCGGAAAATTTCGTTCGCGGAACATCCGCTCTGGAAGGTTGCGGCAGTTGTGAGGAAGGATATGCCGCTGACGGACAATGTAAGGAAGCTGATTGATTTTGCTGTGGAGTGGTGTGCAACGATCTGACGCAGTTCTCGATTCGGATTTTGTAATCCCTTCCATTGAGACACCGGTCAATGGAAGGGACAGTCCATCCCGGATTTTCCAAATATAAGAGGTGCATCATTTGATGTGCAGAGGATATGCCAACAAAATGAACGAATTGACGACACAATACATACAATAACCACGATATATAATAACAGAAGCGAAAAAACCGCGTAATTAAAGGATAAACGGGCACTGAAATTTTCTTCAAAAAATCTACAATTTCCTGTTGACAATCCTATAACCGGGTGGTAAAGTATCATTTGTCGCCGAGATACAGCGACAAAACAAAAGTAATACAGATGTCGCTTAGTTATGGCGGCAGAATAAAAGTATTACAGAATGAACATTGACAACTGAACAGTAAAACACATCCTCGAAAATTCAAATGAAGTTTTATAAATTTTTGTTTGAACGATCGATGAGTATTCATGGATGTAACGTTCAAATGAACGATACATGAAGTGATTACGATCCTTTAAAACAGTAAAAAGGGATGAATTAGCCAAGT
>NZ_JBQKFT010000047.1:0-1967 GCF_052119185.1 Bilifractor sp. LCP19S3_H10 | reverse complement strand
ATTCGTGTGCGGCGAGCGTCGCGATAGCGAGATAAAACTCGCGCAGCGTGTTTTATCTCGTTGGTGCGCCCGGCGGGCGCACGTTCCAAAGGGTGAAAGTCCCGACCCCGCCCGGCAGTGGGAAGGGGATAGCCGAACAGCAAGGGTGTCCACCGCGAGATGGAATCTGAAGGAAGCTGTAAGCAAACCACTGGGCTGACGAACAGGAAGCCCATCAGGCTGTGAAGCGCGGATGAGACTGCCAAGCAAGTCAAAGTCCAATAACTGCACGGAGCGCCAGCAGTATATGGGACAGTCATAAGTGGGAAAGAACGTGTGAGTACCCGGGGAGGTCTCACGGACGTATCCAATGCGACATAACACTCGCGGATACGGTCGAAATAAGGTTTACCGTGAGAAGTCAGCAGGAGCCGTATTACAAGACCGGCAAACGTACGTAAACCGGAAAGGGCTCCACATAAGGAGATGCAGCAAATCTTGGCAACCGAGGACAGACTTAACGGCAGACAACTTCATATCGAAGACTACCTGCGTGTGATACCTGCGGAACAGGGAAAGGAAACAGGAGTGCCGGACTATCGGAGGATTGCGGATGACGACAGCATCAGCAGATACTTTCAACCGGACAACCTGCTGGAAATCATTCTTCGCGCAGACAACCTGAATAAGGCGTACCTGAAGGTGAAGAAGAACAAGGGTAAAGGTGGGATCGATGGAATGCAGGTGGATGAACTTCTGCCCTACCTGAGAGAAAACCAGAGCGGACTTGTCCGGCAGCTGCGGGAGGGGAAATACAAGCCCAACCCAGTCCGCAGGGTAGAGATACCCAAGGAGGAGAAAGGCAAAGTCAGGAAACTTGGAATACCGACGGTGGTGGATCGTGTGATCCAGCAGGCGATTGCGCAGGAGCTCATGCCAATATACGAGAAGCAGTTCTCGGACAACAGCTTCGGGTTTCGGCCGGGAAGAGGATGTCATGACGCCCTGAGGAAGTGCCTCAGGCTGGCGGACGAAGGCTATGTGTATGTAGTGAGTATGGATTTAGCGTCATACTTTGATACCGTGAACCACAGCAGACTCATAGAGGTGCTGTCGCGGACAGTCAGGGACGGACGTGTCATATCGCTGATACACAAATACCTGAATGCCGGGGTCATGGAAGACGGCGGCTTTCACGCAACAGAAGAAGGTGTGCCTCAGGGCGGACCTCTGAGTCCATTACTCGGAAATGTAATGCTAAACGAGCTGGATAAAGAACTGGAACGCCGCGGACACAAGTTTGTCAGGTACGCGGATGACTGCATGATCTTCTGCAAATCCCGGAAAAGCGCGGAACGCACGCTGGAAAATATCGTCCCATTCATCACAGGGAAACTATTTCTGAAAGTCAATCTCCAGAAGACGACAGTGGCACACATCAGCAGGGTGAAATATCTGGGCTATGGGTTTTACCGATTCAAAGGGAAATGCAGGCTCAGATTACACCCGAAGTCGAAAGCCAAAATGCAGAAGAAACTCAGAGAACTGACGTACAGAGGCAATCGATGGAGCAATCCGGAGAGGGAGCAGAAGCTGCGGGACTATGTCCGCGGCTGGATGAATTACTTCCGATATGCGGATATGAGGGCACTGATGGCAAAGACAGATGAGTGGCTTCGCAGAAGGATCCGGGCGGTGTACTGGAAACAGTGGAAGCGGGTGAGAACCCGCTACCGGATTTTCAGGGCATTGCATTTAGAGGAATGGCGTGTACATGAACTGGCAAACTGTCGTAAAGGCACATGGCGGGCGGCACAAATGCTCCGCTCTGTGCTGACAAATAAAATACTGGAAAAGCTGGGCTATCCGTCCATGCTCTCCCAGTATTTGAAAGTAGCTGAAAACTTATGAACCGCCGTGTACCGAACGGTACGCACGGTGGTGTGAGAGGACGAAAGTCTCCACTGGAGACTTTCTCCTACTCGATA
>NZ_JBQKFT010000046.1:0-2353 GCF_052119185.1 Bilifractor sp. LCP19S3_H10 | reverse complement strand
GAGCGGACGCGGGTTGCACACGCCGAAGCGGACGGGCAGACCCGCCCGGTGGACGAGCCGTTCGAGGTGGGTGGGGAGCTGCTGCGCTACCCCGGCGACCGGGCTAACGGCTCGGCGAAGAACACGATCCAGTGCCGCTGCACCGCGACCTACGTCGAGGATGAAATCGGCGCGGACATACCGTGGGCGACGCGGATCAATAGTATGAGAGACGTAGAGCGACAGATCAGGGAGTTAGATATGGATGCGTTGGCAGCTAGTGGCGCGAAGGGCCTGGAGTGGAAGGGCCGTCTCGCCCCGGTGGGTGAGCCGACCGGTGATGGTCGTATTTTCACGACCGATGGTGAGTTCCGGTTCCGGAAGTTTCCCCTTCCACTGCTGTGGCAGGAAACGACGAGCGAGGGCCACGACTCGTCCCGTATCGTCGGAACCATCGACCGGGGCGAGGTCACCCCGGACGGGTTCACGGCGGAAGGCACAATCTTCTCGGATGAGGATAAGGTCATCGCCCTGCTGGAGAAGGGCGTGATCCGCCCGTCGGTTGATTTGTGCGACATGCTTGCCGACACGTTTGAGGTGGAGGATGGTCCTCGGCTGGAGGTGCATTCGGCGACGATCATGGCGGCGACGTTGGTGGCGAAGCCCGCGTTCGAAAACGTGGGTATTCAACTCACCGGCGACGAGTCGGAGGTGGATACCGACGGCCTGGTCGCGTCGGCTGGTGCGGTGTTGGACCTGCCGAAATATGATTCGGCGGCGTTCGCTGACCCTGGCCTGGACGGGCCGACTCCGATTACCGTCACCCCGGAAGGGCGTGTGTTCGGGCACCTCGCGCTGTGGGATACGTGTCACGTCGGTCAGCCCGGTAAGTGCGTGACCCCGCCCCGTTCGGCGGCTGGGTACGCGCATTTCCACCAGTCCACGGTGCTCACCGATGATGGTCCGGTGGCGGTGGGCCGTCTGACTGTGGGTGGTGGTCATGCTGGTGTGCGCGCTGGTGTGCGTGCCGCTGCGGAGCATTACGACACGACCGGGTCGTGTTGGGCGTTCGTCCGCGCCGGTGAGGACGAGCACGGCATCTGGGTCGCTGGTGAGGTGAATCAGGACGCGCCCGCCGCGAAGCTCCGCGAAGCCGCGACCGCACCCCTATCTGGTGACTGGCGGCGCGTCGGCAACAGCTTGGAGCTCGTCGCTGCCTTGTCCGTGTCCACCCCGGGCTTCCCCGTGCGGCGGGAGTACGTCGCGGATGGTCAAGCCCTGGCGTTGTGCGCGTCCGGGTGGGCTGCTCCCGCTGTCGAGGAATTGTCCCCGGTGGATGCCGCCCGCGTGGCTGCTATGGATGCGGTGCGTGAGGTGTTCGCCGCCCTCCGCGCCGAAGGGAACTCCCCCGGTGAGCTTGCGCACGCGCCGGGGCTCCGCGAACGGTTCAAGGCCGCGCAGGGCGTCATCGGCTTCGACGTGGAGCCGGACGTGCCCGCCCGCTATCAGGCGGTGCGGGACATCATGGAAAGCAAGGAGGACTAACAATGGCTTGTGGAGCATGTGGCAGCGGAGGAAGCTTCACCCCGGCGACGTACACCGTCCGCTCAACCGACGCGGATGGTCAGGTGCAGGAGCAAACATTCCTGTCTAAGACGCAGGCGGTGATGTTCGCGTCGCGGAACGGCGGTGGGGAGATCATCACGAATAGGGGCGAAGCCCGTAGCTAGACTGTGGGAGGTGAGGGGCATGTCGCCCTGTACACTCCCGACGTAGAGGGACGAGAGACCGACAAGGAGACCAGATGAACACGCTGGATGACATTCTCAAGGCCGTGGCGAACATGCCTACCGACCCGGCGGAGATTGACAAGATCATCACCGCCGCTAAGGCGGTCTACGATAAGCTGACCGCCGACGCGGGCGATAACCCTACCGAGGAGCAGGTCGCCGCGTTGGAGAAGCTCGCGGAAGCCGTGACGCAGGCGCGTGCTGCTAAGGCCGAGGCCGCTAAGGCGGATGCCCAGGCCGCTATCCGAGGTCGCCGGGACCGCGCCGCCGCCGCTGCTGCCGCGTTCGCGGATGATAGCGACGAGGGTGGTTCCGACGATTCCGAAGAGTCCGAAGGGGCCGACGGCGAGCAGGACAGCACCGATGATTCCGACGACTCCGACGAGTCCGAGGATGACGACGCGGGCGAGTCCACCAACGAGGATGATTCCGACGACACCGATACTGACGAGAAGGAGTTCGCTGTGAAGCGACGCTACGGCGGAGCCACCGCCGGTTACCGGGGCGAAGCAAAGTCCACCACCCCGTTCACCCTCGACCCCGCCGCGCCGAACTTCAAGTCCGGCGAAGCAACCTTCCTCGAC
>NZ_JBQKFT010000045.1:0-2423 GCF_052119185.1 Bilifractor sp. LCP19S3_H10 | reverse complement strand
TATTGCAATAACAGTTTGACAACCACTGCGCAAAATAAAATCCTTCCCTTATCCACACAACCCTCGTGCATATATAGGAGCCTATCCGTTCTCTGATGCTTCGCTGAAGTGCTTTGCTTCCTCCATGGAAGAATCGATGCTTCGCTACAACCTCAGCGCAAAATTTCAATCTTTCCCATAGCTTACAACCTCAGCGCAAAATGAAAACTCGTTCCCGAAAATGAAAAAACGCCCCTGCCATCTTCGGCAAGGGCTACTCTTCTCTCATATCCTTACGTTCTTCACTGTTCCATCCAGGAAGGTGATGGTGAAGCTCGTAGGGCTATGAACCGTGATCTCTTGAAGGACCATCCGCGTGAGTTCCGGGATCTCGAAGTCGAGCTTTCCTTCTGCGGTGAGCTCGATCATCTGTTTTCCGCGAAGCCGTTCCAGCGGATTCTCGGAGTGTTTCATTTTCTCCCATCGCTCCATCTCCTGATCCCGGTTCTCAACGATACTGTTCCATGCGATCACCACAGCCTCCTGAAGAACCGCCTCCTTCACGTTCAAAGCTTTGCAGGTTTTTCCCTGCGCCTTCTCCGCTTGGAAGCACTTCCAGAAGGGTTCCTTAATTCCGGTCCAGCTTCTCCGGATGAAGCGGCTTTTGCAGCTTCCGCAGTACACCTTGTTGAAGAATGCTGTCCCCACCTTCGAGCTGATTTCCTTGATGCCGTGGCTTTCCATGAAGCCCTCCCGGCGTTTCAGCTCGGCCTGCGCAGCCTCCCAATCATCCGGAGGAATGATGGGCTTGTGATTTCCCTGCACGTAGTACTGGTCCTTCTCTCCATTGTTAGCCACCATCTTCTTGGAAAGGAAATCCACGGTATAAGTCTTCTGCATCAGAAGGTCGCCCTTGTACTTTTCGTTCTGGAGCATCCGCCGGATCGTGTTCGCGTTCCATGCCGCTTTTCCCGTCACGCCCGGGACGTTCTTTGCCCGAAGCCTCTGAGCGATTTCTTCGAGCGACCATCCTTCCAGAAAGTACCGGAAGATCCTTTCTACCACCCTGGCCTGCTCCGGGTTGATGACAAGGTTTCCGTTCTCATCCTTGTCGTATCCCATGAAGCGCTCAGTGTTGAGCATCGGCTGACCTCTCTTGAACTTCGACCGGATGCCCCATGTCGTATTCTCCGAGATGTTACGGCTCTCCTCCTGCGCAAGGGAGGAGAGGATGGTAAAGAGCAACTCCCCGGATGCTGCCATCGTGTCTATTTTTTCCTTCTCAAAATAAATGGGAATGCCGAGGTCCTTCAGCTCCCGTGAGTAACGCAGGCAGTCAGCGGTGTTACGGGCAAAACGGGAGATGGACTTCGTAATCACCCGATCGACCTTTCCCTCGCGGCAGGCCCGGATGAGGTTCTGGAAGCCCTGACGCTTTTTCGTCCCGGTTCCGGAGATGCCCTCATCCGAGAAGATCCCGGCCATCTCCCAGTTCGGATTCTTGTTGATCAATTCTGTGTAGTAGCTGACCTGGTTCTCAAAGGAGCCAAGCTGCTCCTCCTGCTCTGTCGAGACCCGGCAGTAGGCAGCCACCCGGACCTTCTTCTTTGTCCCCTCAGCTGACTTTTTTGTCTGGCTTGCGGGAATAACCGTAACACTCTTTGCCATCGATCTTCTCCTTTCCAATGTAAACAAGGCCAGGGTAATCGCGCAGGGATTGCAGCATCTCATCCGGAACCCTGACGCCCCTGCAGGCGCCCTTGCCATATCGGCTCATGGTGTTGCAGATCCATTTCACGCTTCCGTTGTTTGCGATGATGCGTCGGAGCTTCCCGCCGCAGTACTTGCAGAAAATCCGGTCCTTGTATGGGTAATTTGCTTCTGTGAGAGCCGGTGCGCTCTGGATGTGGACTTTCTTCGTGTGTGCCTTGTGCCAGCTCTTTGTGTCCTCATAGGTAAAACCCGTGACTCTTCCCCGGTCGATCCTTTCATTGATATACCGGTCTTCGGAAAAAACTCCCCAGCTCTTCACCACCTCGTCAGGGATGGAAACGCCGGGGCAGAAGTCGCTGCTGAATCGCTCTTTTCCTGAGCATACCCAGCGGTTCTTCCCTCCGGTGTAGGATCGCATCAGCTTATTTCCACACTTTGCGCAGTAGAGCTGATCCTTATAAGGAAATGTCTCCATGGGCAGTCTCTTCTCCGGTTCCTTCTTTGGCAACTTCCGGACGCCGAGTGCCTTCTGGGCTTTCTCCCAGAGATCATTCGTCACGATCGGCGGATGATTCTCTTTGTAGTAGACCATGGTGTGTTCCCCGGTATTCTTCCTCTCCTTCCGGTGCTCATCCACGAAGTGCCTGAACTGTACGAAGTCGCCCTTGTACTCCTCGTTTCCCAGGATCCTGGCCACCGTTTTCCGGTAAAATCTGGCACCACTCTTGGTC
>NZ_JBQKFT010000044.1:0-3721 GCF_052119185.1 Bilifractor sp. LCP19S3_H10 | reverse complement strand
CCCTTAAAGACGATAAGGTTGATAGGGCAGAGGTGGAAGTGCCGTAAGGCATGGAGCTGACTGTTACTAATCGGTCGAGGGTTTGACCTGAAGCATAAGTTGGAACGGAAGAGGGAGTCCGGAGACGGATTCTCGGGAAGAGTTTGTGTGTTCAGTTTTGAAGGTATGTGTTATGATTTATGTGTTGGTACATTAGCCAGGTCATTTACATATCTTGAGTAATACAGGGGATTGGTCAAATGGCATGACAGAAGTCTCCAAAACTTTTAGCGGGAGTTCGATTCTCTCATCCCCTGCTTTAATAAGCAGATGAAATCCGGCAAATGCTGAGAAATCAGTATTTGACGGATTTTTTTCACCCTCGATCAGACTTAAACCGACAATATGTAACCTTCTCCGGGAACAAAGATGTGAAAAGAAAGTTCCGGATGCAGGCGGTGGGCAAGATCCACAAAGGTTCCCGGGTTGATCTCGTTCACGTGGTACAGGTCCCAGTGCACGGGGATAAGCATGCCAGCATGCGTGTCTGCGGCAAGGGTAATTGCTTCCGTGCTGTCAAAGCAGCCAATAATGTCTTTCACGTTCCTCCGATAGTAATCCCGTCCGTTGACGGGAAGAATCAGTGCGTCGCAATTCATGATTCTGGATTCCAGGCCGTCGTATGGGCAGCAGTCGCCCGAGTGATAAATGGTGGCATGCCCGAAGGATATACGGTAGCCGACTTCCGCAAAGCCGCCCTGTTGATCCGGGTGGAGTTCTTCATGCGCGGCCGGAATCATCGTGAAGGATATTTTATGACCGGGATCGAGTACGGTCGGACTGTCAATGACGGGCTGCAGGATCTGTTTCGCGGGAACGCCGCAATCGGAATAGACGCTGCAGACAGAGGAAGGGCCGATGAAGATGGCTTTGTGGTTCACTTCTGCGATTTTACGGAGCGTCCAGGGATCTGCGTGATCAAAGTGGGCATGAGTGCAGAAAATGAAATCAAGAAAATCAAGACTCTCCGCCTGTATGGGAGCGGGATAGAGCCGTTTCCATCTGACGAGATCGGAGCTGCAGTTTTTGTCCACGTAGTCTGACAGATAGCCGTCAATCATAGTATAGGTGTTCTGGTATTTGATGATGAAACCGACCTGTCCGATGTAAAACAGAGCAGCCTGATTCGGAAGAAGCTCCATATTTAAAATTTTGTCACGCAAATCTGATCTTAATTCTTTCACTTCTCATTCCTCCTGGTATTATTCGAATCTGTTTTCTTGAATTTACCTATTGTCCCGTGTCATTGGTTCAACCACGGCGAGCCGTATCTCAAGGAACTCCAGCTTTTCATCGAAACACAGGACGCCGTCCTCTGTGGCGGCTGCGGTTCTTTCGCAGTAACCGGGTGCGGCCGCATTCCGGAGATATAATTCTTCGTCTTCTGTAAGGATATCCGGGGAACCGAACCGCACCCAGGCGTCAAAAACGCTTCCCGCGTCCCGGTTGATATAGGTTTCCCGGATACGCCAGGCTCCTTGCGGGAGATTCTCAATTCTTACATGTAAAATCTTAGGCTCTTTGTTGGCAAAGACGGTGTAGCGGTCCGTTCCTGTCATGTCAAATTTTTCCCCATTTGCGTATAGCGTTGAAAAATGCTGATAGTTGTACATAAGGATCTGGTAAGGGCCGTTTTCTTCTGTCATAAAATAGCCGTCGCCTCTTTCCACGAGATCGGAGCCAAGCTTTGCCAGCAGGAAGAAAGCAAAGTAGCTTGCCTTCGGGATTCCCTTCCGGGTAAAGAGTCCGCCGCCGAAGAACGGCAGCTCCGGAACCGGCGCATCGGACATGAGATCAGTGAGAGACCAGAAACCATAGCTGCTCAGCCGGTCATAGTTGTCCAGAATATTTTTCACGCGGGGCTGGCTGACATTGTCGTTGAACAGGTATTTATTCGGATGCAGAGCAAGAACCCGGGGCATGAAAGACAGCTGAATCCAGGGCTTGAGAGCGATGGAATGCAGAAAATCCAGCACCATATCCACATAGGCAAAATTGTAAACGGGATTTCCGGATGCATCGGCAGCAGCGACGAAGAGGCGGTCGGAAAAAATTCCGTTGAAGCGCAGGTATCGCATGCCTGTATCCTTCTTCAGGCGGAGGAGCATCTGCTGGACATTCGGGAGAAGGGGGTCGTCGGCGGAACCGACGGTCGCCAGATTTTTCCCTTGATCATATTAAAACATAAATGATAAATGGTTTTCAAGACATAAGAGCGGCAGAGAAACTCAAATACCGTATCAGGGACCGGCTGACACTGGTGCATCAAGAGCTGGTTGACATCGGTGCATCAGGGATCGATTGACAGGTGTGTATCAAGGATCAATTGACACCTATCAAGTACAGATTGATTTCTTTTTTTGAAAAATGGATATATATTATGAGCATCGAAGACAAAGGCGTCGGGAGAGGGAAACCTCACCGGTGCCTTTTTCTTTTATCCCGGGAGAAAAAAGTTAGCATTGTCAGCAGAATCTGGTAAAGGAGGAAATCAATCATGGCAAATTATCCGAAATACAAAGTAGCGGCAGTACAGGCGGCACCGGTTTATCTTGATCTTGCGGCGACGGTTGAAAAGTCTGTGAAGATCATTAAGGAAGCTGCCGACAACGGTGCAAAGCTGATCGGTTTTCCGGAGGGATTCCTGCCCGGATATCCCTGGTTTGCTTTCCTTGGAAGAGCACTTGACTATGTTCCGAGATTTTACCATCAGCTTTACCTCAACGCGGTAGAGGTCCCCAGCGATGCGCTTGCAAAAATCAGCCAGGCCGCAAGGGATAACGATATTTATGTATGCATCTCCGGATCGGAAAAAGACGGCGGATCCCTTTATCTCACGCAGTTCTGGTTTGACAACAAGGGAAATCTGATGGGCAAGCATCGGAAGATGAGAGTATCTGTCGCAGAACGTCTGATCTGGGGCGACGGTTCTGGTTCCCTGATGCCGGTATTCGATACGGAGCTTGGAAGACTCGGCGGATGCCAGTGCTGGGAGCATGATGTAGCTCTGGATATCGCAGCGATGAATGCTCAGAATGAGCAGGTTCATGTCGCTTCCTGGCCCGGATATTTCGATGATGATATCGCAAGCAAGGCATATGCGATACAGACCGGCGCATTTGTCCTGATGACCAGCTCCGTGTATGATGACCGTCTGTATAAGATGCTGTGCACCGATGAAAATGGCAAGCTTGAGGAGGACCGTCTGGCATATTTCAAGACATTGAAGCAGGGTCATACCGCGATCATCGGACCGGATGGAAATCTCAGAAGTGATTATGTTCCGTCCGGTGAGGAAGGCATTGCGTATGCGGATATTGATCTTGAAGATATCATCGATTACAAGTATGGATTCGATGCTGCCGGCCAGTATAGAAATCAGTATTTGACGCTGAACTTCTACAGAAAGCCGCATCCGTTCTGCAATTTCATCGGAGAGGGAGATCCGGAGCCGGTTTCCTATGATGAACTGCAGCCATACGCGGAGGATGAACAGAAGTAATTCTCAATGTATGCCTGAACCAGGATTTTTGCTGTCGGCATAGGCTGCATAAAGGATGAACAGAAGTAATCTCAATGTATGCCTGAACCAGGATTTTTGCTGTCGGCATAGGCTGCATAAAGGATGAACAGAAGTAATCTCAATGTATGCCTGAACCAGGATTTTTGCTGTCGGCATAGG
>NZ_JBQKFT010000043.1:0-5906 GCF_052119185.1 Bilifractor sp. LCP19S3_H10 | reverse complement strand
GAGTGAGATACGAGTCTTTATGATTGATCCTCACAATTTAAATATTATTCGTGGAGAATTGGAGCATCTGGTATTGTCCGGGTGCTCTGTTTCTTTTGGTTATGATACCGACACAAGAACATCTGCAAATCTGGAAACACTTGGAAGTAATTATATTTCAGGATCATGGCTGCGGATCGTTCTTTATCATGGAGACGCTTCAATTGAAATCGGTACATATGTTCTAAAAAATCCTCCCGGAATGACAACAAAAAACGGAGAGAAGCACTACACCTACGAGCTCCAGTCTGTATTGTGGGGGTTATCAGAAGATTATTGTGTTGGATATTTTTCGATAGGTTCGGGAACGTATGCGGTTGATGCATTTGAAAAAATCTGCACCACCTGCCAGAAGGAGTATTTAATCAACGGAGCAAGAAATTACAGATATACAGCCACAAAGATTTTTGAAGCCGGAGAAAGTTATCTTTCTTTTCTTTTTGATATTTGTGATATATCAAACAATCGATTGGATGTGGATGGGCATGGAAGAATAACTTTAAGTCCGTACAATACACCGTCTTCAATCACTCCTTCCTGGACTGTTGATGAAAAAGATCAAAATACGATGCTTTTATCGTCAGATATTAAAGAATCAACCTCTTCGGAAGATGTACCAGGCCGGACAATCGTCATATACAGCAATGGGGATCAGGAAATTATTGCTTCGGCAGACAGAGATTCTTCTTCCGAATTTTCTTCTCAGAGAAGAGGATTTATGATTGCCGAAAAATACCAGGTTAACGATCTGTCTCCTGCAACAAAGGCAAGAGCACAGCAGCTCGCAGAAGAATACCTGAAAAAATCTGACAAGGTAATTACATTGGAATGCAGCATGTTATATTTCCCGTGCAAATGCGGGGAGACAATAAATCTTATCCTGGAAAATAAAAAGAAGAAGTATATGATCCAGTCCATCAGTGAAATAAAATTCGACGAGATGACAATGAATTTGACACTCAAAGAGGTATGATATGGACAGTTTTGAGCTCGCAAAAATATTGTTAGGGAAAAAATCTAACGAAGGCACAAACGAAAAAGCCAAATCTACGGTCATGGCAACAGGAACAGCAACGTCCGACAGTTCAAACGGAAAAGTCATGGTTGATATGGGTGGAGACACAATCAGCTATGACGATGGGCAATCCGTAGAGATTGACACAAACATTTCTGTAAAGACCGGAGATATTGTACAGATTTTGCTTACCGGAGCTGCCGGAACGTCTAAGTATCCGGTTGTAATTGGTGTTATTGGACGTGGCGATGAGCAGAATGCGGAAATCCAGGAAGCCAAAGCAACCGCGGATCAGGCAAACAGTAATTCTGAAGAAGCAAAGAAAAAAGCGGAAGAAGCAGAGGAAAAAGCGCAAACAGCAAGTGAAAATGCGGATTCAGCGAAACAGAGTGCGAGTGCTGCCTCTGAATTGGCCACTTCTGCAAACACGAACGTCAATGATGCAAAAGTCCTTGCCAATAGCGCGAACACAGCATCTAGTCAGGCAAATGCAAAGGCGGAACAGGCAGAGACAGATGCAGCAAATGCGATCAAGACCGCTAATGCAGCACAGAACGGTTTAGCTGACGCAAATAAGGATATTTCGTCTTTACAGGCATCTGTAAATGCAATGAATAATGATATTTCCGATGCCCAGAAGAAGGTTAAGGAAAACGGAGACGCCATAACCGGAATCAACCAGAATCTTGCTGCCAATTATGCGACAAAGACGGAAGTCAGCGAGACGAAGGCTGCAATTGAGTCTGATATTTCTACAACAGCAAGTGGAATTGAGGCAAGTGTAAAAGAAACCTATGCTTCGAAGAACGATGTAAGCGAAATTAAGGGTGAACTTGAAAACAAAATTCAGGTCAATGCAGACGGAATCGAGTCCACAAGTAAGAAAGTCACAAGTCTTGAGTCAGATACACAGGACATATCAACAAAACTGAATGCTGCTTCGAAAACAGCGTCTGATGCACAGGCTCAGGCAGATACCGCTGTTGCAAATGCCAAGGCTGCGCAGGAAACCGCAGATACTGCTGTTGCCAATGCAAAGGCAGCGGATGATAAAGCAAAAACCGCGCAGAGCCAGCTTGATACAGCAAAGCAGAATGTAGCGTCTGCGGATGCAGCATTGAAGACAGCAAAACAGAATTATGATTCTGCACTTAGTACATACAATATCCTGACTTCAAGCACGACAGCAACGGAAGAGCTGATCACTACCGCAAAAAAGAATCTTGACTCTGCACAGGCGGCATTAAACAAGGCTCTTGCGGATGTATTGACCGCTAATCATAATGTGACAGAAGCACAGACAGCAGCAAACGATGCTTTGAAGAACGCAACGACGGCATACAACAATGCATCTACAGCCCTCACGAACGCCAAGACTGCACAGGATACAGCAGATAAGGCAGTTGCGGATGCTGCTAAAGCGAACAAGGATCTGGCTGAGTTAACAAATACCGTAAATACTCAGGAAACAAAGATTACTCAAAATTCAGAATCGATCAGTTCACTGGCAACACGAACAACGACTGTCGAGAATAAGTTTACTGGATATTACACAAAGACAGAAGCAGATTCCAAAATCAAACAGACCTCTGATTCGATTACAAGTACGGTATCACAGACTTATGAAACAAAAACGGATGCCTCATCAAAACTGTCTTCAGCAAAGAGCTACACTGATAGTTCCAGTTCACAGGCATTGAAGGATGCAAAGGCTGATACTGATAACAAACTGAAATCGTATTCAACTACGACACAGATGAATTCTGCTATCGATCAAAAAGCAGATTCCATCACAAGTACCGTATCTAAGACCTATGAAACAAAAACGGATTCTGCTTCAAAGCTGTCTTCTGCCAAGAGCTACGCCGACAGTTCTAGTTCTCAGGCGTTAAAAGATGCAAAGGCTGACACTGATAACAAGCTGAAGTCATACTCAACCACTACACAGATGAATTCAGCTATTAACCAAAAGGCAGATAGCATAACATCAACTGTATCTCAAACTTATGAGACAAAAACGAATTCAGCGAATAACCTTGCTTCAGCAAAATCCTATGCCGACGGAAAAGCTAGTTCTGCACAGTCTGGAGCTCAGAGTTACACAGATAATAAGCTGAAAAGCTACTCGACTACAACACAGATGAACTCGGCTATCAGCCAGAAGGCAGATTCAATTACTTCCGAAGTAAAGAAAGTTGATCAGAAAGTGGATAATCTTCAGATCGGGGGAAGGAATTTGATCCAGGGATCTGGAACAATAACAAAAGATTATCTGAACAATTCATCCTTAACTATTTCTGATGATGGAGTATATGGGAATTTAGCTGTTCGTACTACTAATGCATGGACTGGGCCATATATTCATTTACAGACCATTGTTGACAGAGAGGGAATAATGGTTGGCGATGAATTGACTGTTTCTATCTATGTAAAAGCTGAATCTGATACAACACAGTATCTTAATTTTACAGGATTTAGATTTGGCTATAAATCTATTCCATTTGGTACCATCAGATGCCCATCAAACACATGGATAAGATTATCAAAGAGTTTTACATTCATTGGATCAAAAAATGAGGACGGCAGTATAACAGTAAATCTCAATTCAGCAAGAATTGAATGCAATACCGGAGATAAAAACAATGGTTATGCTACACCCTGTAATGTTTGGTTCTCATCTCCAAAACTTGAGCGTGGCAATCAACCTACCGACTGGACACCAGCCCCTGAAGACTTAACCACATATACGGATTCTAAGATAAAGCAAACCTCCGACTCCATCACAGCAACCGTGTCAAAAAAGGTTGGCAAAGATGAGGTGATATCATCCATAAACCAGTCTGCTGAAAGCGTAACCATCAATGCAAATAAGATCAACATCAACGGAACTGTCTCGGCAAACGGTAATTTCAAGGTTGACACAGCGGGTAATCTTACAGCCAAGAGCGCAACACTTGATAACTGCACGATCTCTGGAACGTTGAATGTTAAAACCAAATTCTCAGACGGATCGACGGTAAAAGATGCTATAACGAATGCTCAGAACACGGCTAATAACTCGATCAAGTCAACTGTTATAGAGTTCGCACAGAATCAGTCGCCCACCACGGCGCCTACATCCGGATGGAGTACCACAGCGCCAACATGGAAGAACGGATACTACATGTGGCAACGAACGACAACCACCACGAATAACGGTCAAAGCTCATCTGTAACCACATGTATTACAGGAGCAACTGGTGCAACGGGTCCTCAGGGAGTTACAGGAGCAATTGGTCCACAAGGACCTAAAGGTGACACAGGACCACAAGGACCCAAGGGAGCAACTGGTGCTACAGGTGTTACTGGTCCACAGGGACCTCAAGGTGTTAAGGGTGATACTGGAGCTACGGGAGCTACTGGCCCACAGGGACCAAAAGGAGACACTGGACCACGGGGCCCTCAAGGACCTATGGGACCTCAAGGACCACAGGGAACCTCAAAAAACCGAGTTGTGTACTCAACTTCAGATCCATCCTCCACATCTGGTTATGGTTCCGGAGACATATGGTTCAATCACTCCACAGGAGGCATCTGGCAGTTCAATGGATCTTCATGGCAGCAACATCAAGTAGGAACTGTATCGATAGCCAACGGAGCAATCACTGCGGACAAGATCACAACAGGTGCTGTTACAGCTGGCAAGATTGCCGCCGGGGCAATAACAGCGGATAAAATTTCCGCTAATGCACTCAATGGAAAAACCATTTATGGAGGTACAATTACTGGAGCTACAATTAAAAACGATGTTCCGAGCGATTCGGAAAATTTTATCCAAATAAAAAATGGTATTATTACTCTTTCAAGTGGCGAAAGTTGTGGGATAAGAGATATCTTTAATAGAAGTCTTCTTGCTTGCAATTCTTATGAAAACGGAACGATTCTTAACATCGGTAGAGGCTGTTCAGAAATATTTGTTCCATCAGGATTAATATACCATTATTCCAACGGGTACCCGAACATTCAATATCCGGTTGCATACTTTGGTACAACGACCGCAACAGTTGGCTCATCATCTATGTACCTTACAAGTTTAGCTTCGTTGACTGGATTAGGGATGCCGGATAATGCCCGCATTATTGTGCTTCCGATGATGATTGCCCCAGATGCAGGTTATCATCTTGAAGGTGTGCAGTATCTAACTACTGACAAATCATATTACGCATTGTTTAACACACATCCGAATACGTCAGTAACAATACGATGGATAGCTCTGAGCTTTTGATTGAGGTTTACGTATGACTTATTATAACGATATTACCCAAGAGAAATTAGATTATACAGATGAACAGATTACGCAGTTCTTAAACGATGGAAAGGGCTGTGTAATCGAAGGATCTGACGGAAAAACTTACTACCATGAATATAGCGAACAGAATCTTGCTGCAATCAAAACATTTCAGGAAAATACGGATCAGCAGGACAACGTTGCTGACATGGCATACGTAAACAGTGAACTGGCGTTAGCACTTTTAGATAGTTTGGAGGGATGATTATGTTATTTAGAACACTGAAAAGACTTGTAGAACGGAACGGACTTACAGATGATCTGCGCGAGAAGATCGATACACTTTTTGCTCTCGGAAGATTGACGGAGGATCAGTATAGGGAACTTGTAGGGAATTCGGCGGCATAAGACAGAACATAAGTGGCAGGAGGAAAGATAATGCCAATGGGACCATTTCAGGACACAATTTTTGGAGGGATATTGGGCGGTACTCTAGTGGGTGCCGTCCTTTTATTTATCCAATTTCTGATTAACCGATCAGATAAAAAGAAAGAACGAAACGATAAGATTATTGCAAAGCTGGAA
>NZ_JBQKFT010000042.1:0-6028 GCF_052119185.1 Bilifractor sp. LCP19S3_H10 | reverse complement strand
TTCCAGCTTTGCAATAATCTTATCGTTTCGTTCTTTCTTTTTATCTGATCGGTTAATCAGAAATTGGATAAATAAAAGGACGGCACCCACTAGAGTACCGCCCAATATCCCGCCAAAAATTGTGTCCTGAAATGGTCCCACTGGTGTCACTTGTCCTCCTGTCCATCTTTTTCAAGCATTTCCTCTACTGCTTTTCTCCACTTGTCCGGGACGTCTTCAATTGTCATCAGACCAGCTTTGATTCTTTTGTAATAGATTTTAGCCATTGTCATTACCCTCCAGTGCTTTAATTCTGTCTACAAGTTCCGCTATAGTATCGTCCTGTGATCTAATCCGTTCCTCCAACTGTGATGTATAATCTCCAAGCTCTGCAAGAGCATCCTCGTTATCTGAAACGCCCTGACCAAGATCTACTGCAGAGTCAGAAAGGTCACTGTTTGTCGGAATTAAGGACTCTTTTTTGCAAGATTCTTGAAATTCAATTTCTTCATCTGAAAACTTATGAAGATAATTTCTCTGTTCCGTTATTGGAATATCTATATCCCCAGAAGGAAACGATTTCTTTTCAACTCCGACTTGTATATTTATGGATGAAATTGCACCTTTGCCGGAGTTGACAATATCCATTGCTTCTTCGTAATCGATCTTTTCATTTGTTAATTCATCATATATTTCCATTATTGACCTCATTCATTAAAATATGATATTGCCATCCACCGAACGGCTGTTCCACTTGTTATTCCTCCACTGAATAAAGCATAGTATGTACTATTAGAACTCATATATTGAACGGATTGCATATGTGTTGCACCACTTGGATGAATTAACATCGCCACAACAATAACATGGTTTGTGTCTATGCCAGCATTTGCTAATGCGGATAAGGATGTAAGATAGCATGACGTACCACCAGACGCTGTTACAGTTCCGTCAACAACCACCGGGACTTTACAGCCACCATAGGTTAATCCACCATGATTTGGTTCACGTGCTGTAAAGATAAGTTTAAGTGTATCTTTTTCTTCTTTACCAATGACAAATCCAACATCGTCAATAGCATTTATAGTCTGAGTATCTGCACCATTTGCTGTCAGATGATGGGTTACCGCAATACTATCAGCTTTTACGAGAGTAGATGTATCATATCCTGAATATTCAGAATGACTATATAACTGTCCGGCACCAAATGAAGAATAGTAACTAACGCCTTTTGCATTCATACTGGTCGAGCTAATTGTTCCATTTTCATCCATTTTCGTCTGCGGCAAATTCCATTTAAATTTCTTGTTCGTGGCATCAAGTGTGAACGTTTTACCATTATCCGGTGTTTCGATTGCGCCGGCAGTCACTTTGCCAAGGTTTGCACTGATAGCAGAAAGATCGCTGACGTTAATTTTCTTCGAGGTTACTGAACCTGAGGCGATTTTATCTGCGGTTACTGCATCGGAAGCAATCTTTACAGCAGTAACTGCTCCGGATACAATTTTATCTGCCGTCACTGCATTTGATACAATCTTGTCTGCTGTGATTGCACCATCCTTGATACTCACCGTCCCAACTTGATGCACTGCCCATGCTGATTCGTTGAACTGCCAGATACCTCCGGTTGATTGATTAAACCATATATCTCCGGATGCGTATCCAGAAGTAGATGACGGATCACTCATGGAGTGAACCACTTGGTTTTTTGAAGTTCCCTGTGGCCCTTGTGGTCCAGTATCTCCTTTAGGACCTTGCGGCCCTGTTGGTCCCTGTGGTCCTTGAGGGCCTGTATCGCCTTTCATTCCTTTATCAATAAGTCCCGATGATGCACAGGTTATTGATTTGTCATCAGGTATTGCAGTAACTTTTGCAATTATAAAACAGTAACCTGATTTTGATGAGTTTGTACACCGTAATTGGACCGTATCCCCTACTCTTAACTCAGAAGTGCTTTCATTAACATCCCATGTACCGCTATAGCCAGATGCAGAATATTTATCTATATCATCTTGACCATATTCGTAATTCGTTGTAAAGGTCTTAAAAGATGCACCAGTTGGTCCTGTAGCACCTTTAGGTCCTTGAGGGCCGGTTGCTCCTGTGTCACCTTTGAGTTTTGTCCATTTATACTTCGTTGGATCTGTACTGTCTGCTGTTGTGGTGTCATCGTAAGTACCGATATAAGTAGCTCCGGAAAACAGGGATGTATTAAAGTTGCTTTTACCGTCAGCACTGGTGGAGTATGCAAAGTGAGTAGTTTTTCCACTAGCTCCTGTAGATCCGGTTTTACCATCCGTACCTATTCTCGATACAGAGTAGCTTGTAATGGATTTGTTGTCACTAAATACAGTGGTTGCTTTGCTCCATAAGTATTGACCTACTCCAACCGAAGGCATTGTTGTTGATGTAAAAGCTGAATCTGCTGGTTGAGAATTACTGCCAGTTACTGCATAGGTTACTGAAGTAGACTTTACTGTTACCGACGTTCCACTAGCACCTTTATCAATAAGTCCCGATGATGCACAGGTTATTGATTTGTCACCAGGTATTGCAGTAACTTTTGCAATTATAAAACAGTAACCTGATTTTGATGAGTTTGTACACCGTAATTGAACCGTATCCCCTACTCTTAACTCAGAAGTGCTTTCATTAACATCCCATGTACCGCTATAGCCAGATGCAGAATATTTATCTATATCATCTTGACCATATTCGTAATTCGTTGTAAAGGTCTTAAAAGATGCTCCGGTGTCTCCTTTAACTCCTTGAGCTCCTGTTGCACCTGTTGATCCTTTTGCTCCGGTAATACATGCAGGATTAGAATAGGACACGGTTCCGTCTTTTGTTGTGGTCTTTGTTCGCATCCAGATATATTTACCATCTGACCATGCCGGCTGCGTGGTACTCCATCCTGAAGTTGGGGATGTCGAAGACGAGGTATTGATGGCATATTCATTAACCGTTCCAGTTACAAGGTTCGAAATCGCGCTTCCAATTTCAAGATTGTCAACGTTAATCTTCAAACCTCCGGAATTCAGGTTGATCTGCTGGATAATGTTTTTACCATTATTAACAGAGCTGATCTGCTGAGTAATTGAATCAGAGGTCTGTTTGATTTTGGAATCGGTATAACTATTTGCAGAGGACAGTTTTGTTGCAGAATCAGTTTTTGTTTCGTAAGTCTGTGATACCGTACTTGTGATGGAATCTGCCTTCTGATCGATAGCGGAATTCATCTGTGTCGTAGTTGAATACGATTTCAGTTTGTTATCAGTATCAGCCTTTGCATCCTTCAATGCCTGTGAACTGGAACTATCAGTATAACTCTTTGCTGAAGACAGTTTTGACGAAGCATCTGTTTTCGTTTCATAAGTCTGCGATACCGTACTTGTAATCGAATCAGAGGTCTGTTTGATTTTAGAATCTGCTTCTGTCTTCGTGTAATATCCAGTAAACTTATTCTCGACAGTCGTTGTTCGTGTTGCCAGTGAACTGATCGATTCTGAATTCTGCGTGATTTTTGTTTCCTGCGTATTGACCGTATTTGTTAACTCTGCCAGATCCTTATTCGCCTTTGCCGCATCCGCAACCGCCTTATCCGCTGTATCCTGTGCAGTCTTGGCGTTGGTGAGGGCTGTAGACGCATTGCTGTATGCCGTCGTTGCATTCTTCAAAGCGTCATTTGCCGCAGTCTGTGCTTCAGTCACATTATGATTAGCAGTCAATACATCCGCCAGAGCCTTGTTTAATGCCGCCTGTGCCGAGTCAAGATTCTTTTTTGCGGAAGTGATCTGATCTTCCGTTGCCGTTGTACTTGAAGTCAGGCTATTGTATGTACTAAGTGCAGAATCATAATTCTGTTTTGCTGTCTTCAATGATGCATCCGCAGACGCTACATTCTGCTTTGCTGCATCAAGCTGACTCTGTGCGGTTTTTGCTTTATCATCCGCTGCCTTTGCATTGGCAACAGCAGTATCTGCGGTTTCCTGCGCTGCCTTGGCATTCGCAACAGCTGTGTCTGCCTGAGCCTGTGCATCTGATGCTGTTTTCGAAGCAGCATTCAGTTTTGTTGATATGTCCTGCGTATCTGACGCAAGACTTTCGACTTTCTTGCTTGTGGACTCGATTCCGTCCGCATTAACCTGAATTTTGTTTTCAAGTTCACCTTTGATTTCACTTACATCATTCTTCGAAGCATAGGTTTCTTTTACACTTGCCTCAATTCCACTTGCTGTTGTAGAAATATCAGACTCAATGGCCGCTTTGGTATCACTAACATCTGTCTTTGTCGCGTAATTGGCAACAAGATTCTGGTTGATACCTGCAATGGCATCTCCGTTTTCCTTAACCTTCTTCTGCGCATCAGAAATATCACCGTTCAACGTATCCACAGAGGTCTGCAAAGACGAAATATCTTTATTTGCGTCAGCTAAACCGTTCTGTGCTGCATTAGCGGTCTTGATCGCATTTGCTGCATCTGTCTCTGCCTGTTCCGCCTTTGCATTTGCCTGACTAGATGCTGTGTTCGCGCTATTGGCAAGGACTTTTGCATCATTGGCGTTCGTGTTTGCAGAAGTGGCCAATTCAGAGGCAGCACTCGCACTCTGTTTCGCTGAATCCGCATTTTCGCTTGCTGTTTGTGCTTTTTCCTCTGCTTCTTCCGCTTTTTTCTTTGCTTCTTCGGAATTACTGTTTGCCTGATCCGCGGTTGCTTTGGCTTCCTGGATTTCAGCATTCTGCTCATCTCCACGTCCAATAACACCAATTACAACCGGATACTTAGACGTTCCAGCAGCACCGGTAAGCAAAATCTGTACAATATCTCCGGTCTTTACAGAAATGTTTGTGTCAATCTCTACGGATTGCCCATCGTCATAGCTGATTGTGTCTCCACCCATATCAACCATGACTTTTCCGTTTGAACTGTCGGACGTTGCCGTTCCTGTTGCCATGACCGTAGATTTGGCTTTTTCGTTTGTGCCTTCGTTAGATTTTTTCCCTAACAATATTTTTGCGAGCTCAAAACTGTCCATATCATACCTCTTTGAGTGTCAAGTTCATTGTCATCTCGTCGAATTTTATTTCGCTGATGGACTGGATCATATATTTTTTCTTTTTATTTTCCAGGATAAGATTTATTGTCTCCCCGCATTTGCACGGAAAATACAACATGCTGCATTCCAATGTAATTACCTTGTCAGATTTTTTCAGGTATTCTTCTGCGAGCTGCTGTGCTCTTGCCTTTGTTGCAGGAGACAGATCGTTAACCTGGTATTTTTCGGCAATCATAAATCCTCTTCTCTGAGAAGAAAATTCGGAAGAAGAATCTCTGTCTGCCGAAGCAATAATTTCCTGATCCCCATTGCTGTATATGACGATTGTCCGGCCTGGTACATCTTCCGAAGAGGTTGATTCTTTAATATCTGACGATAAAAGCATCGTATTTTGATCTTTTTCATCAACGGTCCAGGAAGGAGTGATTGAAGACGGCGTATTGTACGGACTTAAAGTTATTCTTCCATGCCCATCCACATCCAATCGATTGTTTGATATATCACAAATATCAAAAAGAAAAGAAAGATAACTTTCTCCGGCTTCGAATATTTTACTGGCTGTATATCTGTAATTTCTTGCCCCGTTGATTAAATACTCCTTCTGGCAGGTAGTACAGATTTTTTCAAATGCATCAACCGCATATGTTCCCGAACCTATCGAGAAATATCCAACACAATAATCTTCTGATAACCCCCACAATACAGACTGGAGCTCATAAGTGTAGTGTTTCTCTCCATTTTTTATCGTCATTCCAGGAGGATTTTTCAGGACATATGTACCGATTTCAATTGAAGCGTCTCCATGATAAAGAACGATCCGCAGCCATGATCCTGAAATATAATTACTTCCAAGTGTTTCCAGATTTGCAGATGTCCTTGTATCGGTATCATAACCAAAAGAAACAGAGCACCCGGACAATACCAGATGCTCCAATTCTCCACGAATAATATTTAAATTGTGAGGATCAATCATAAAGACTCGTATCTCACTC
>NZ_JBQKFT010000041.1:0-6735 GCF_052119185.1 Bilifractor sp. LCP19S3_H10 | reverse complement strand
GTCTCAGGATCTACCGGCGGAATGCAGGAAACAACTTAACTAGCAACTTGCAGCTGCCAGAAATGGCAGCTGTATTTTTTAATAAGGTACTGGCGGTTTACCGCTTACGAAAATTATATGCCAAGACTTAAAAAGCGTGCTGACGGGCGTTTTAGAGCGTCATTCACATATCAAAACAAAGTTTATTATGTATATTCGAAAAATCGGTCAGAACTTGAAACTCTCAAAGCTGAAAAGCTGAAAGAATTACAAGAAGCAGAAGAAAACTATCAAAATCCAAAACTTGATAGTTATTATGAAACATTCACAAGAATTAGAAGCCGAGAAATCAAAGAATCTACAATTCGAGCACAAACAATACAGTATAATGTCATAGCGCACACGGAGCTTAGAAAGGGACTTTCCTTTGGTCAAATGCGAATCCGCGACATTCGCAGAAAAGATATTGAAAAGGCTCGTGAAATATTGCTAGACAGTGGGAAGACACCACAATATCTGAATAACTGTTTTGCACATCTGAATCATGTTTTTAATTCAGCTTTGATAGATGAAACCATAGATAAAAACCCTTGTAGAGCGTTGAAACCGTTGCGAAGAACAGACCCATTAATTACAGACAATGAACATGGTAAACATAGGGCACTGACTGAGGAAGAAACCGAGAAATTTTTCGCGGCGGCAGCGGACAGTTATTATCTGAATCTGTTCAAACTCATGATAAATACCGGGATGAGGATTGGAGAAGCGACCGCCTTGTATCCGACAGACATAGATTCCAGAGAGGGCTATATACACGTTCGCAGATCAATTATACGAAATTCAGTGGGCGGCTATGAGGTGGGACAGGATACGAAGACCACAAGCGGCACGCGCGACATACCGCTGACTGATGAAGTGAATAAAATCATACAGAACCAGTACCAGTATAATTTGTTTGTCTTTGGTGAGAATTACACGGGATTATTGTTTCCGTCACCAGAGAAAAATATACTCCGAGAGTATACCGTAAACAGATCAATAAAACGCATTTGCAAGAAGGCAGAAATTGAAGAGTTTACATGTCACGCTTTCCGCGCAACATACGCAACGAGATTTATTGAACAGCGACCAGACGATTATAAAACACTTAGTGAGGTTTTGGGACACAAAGACGTTTCTATTTCGTTGAATCTGTACACGCACGTTATGAGGAGTAGAAAAGTTGAAGCGATAAACGCCGTACATATAAAAACAGGCTGAAAGGGTCAAAGTACGGGTCAATGCGGTAAAAAACCCTATAAATAAAGGCTTTGCGGAAAAAGTCCCATCTTCCGCATTGAACTTTTACCGGAAAATCCTTTGAAATCAAGGGTTTCCGGTATTTTTTATTGCCCGGAAACGGATTCGTGCGACAAATATGCGACATTTTCGTGCCCTGAAATACCCGAAAAGCCGCGAAAATGGGTCTGAAAAAGAGGCTTTAGATGACGTTTTACAGAGAGCGATGTGGTATCTGAAAATTACACGCTGTTTTTCCTCTAATTCGTGCTTTCTGCGACAAAATATGTTACTATATACTAATATATTTGCGCAGAAGGAGAAAAATTTGGACAAAAAGACAAAGAAGAGGGGGAGCGCACTCCGCAAAAGGTGGATCATTACCGGTATCGTTTTTTTGCTATGTGCAGCTGCATTATGGCTCTTTATCGGGGCGGTACGCAGAAAATCCGCAGCACAGATGAGAGAGATGTGCCGTCTGAGCGAGCAGGCACGGATAAGCGAGCTTAACGCAGACATTGATCAGTGCAAGGATATCACCCAGACGCTGAAATTACTGCTGCAGGACAGCGACAGTGGAGAAATCCGGAATTTTACCATGATCTCCAGGAATATGCTGTACGGCCGTAATGAAGTGGCTTGCCTGCAGCTGGCTCCGGATGGAATCGTCAAGGAGACATATCCTGAGAATGCCGGATACTCGGATAAGAAAGATCTTTTCCAGGATAAGGAAACAAGGGAAATATGTGAGTATTCCAAAACGTCTGGCGCGATTGTGGTTCAGGGGCCGATAGAGATGAAACGGGGTGATTCATGTATCGTGGTGCGGAATCCTGTTTATCTGTACGGGCAGGACGGGAAGAAGCACTTCTGGGGCTTTACCATTGCGATTATCCGTGTTTCCAAGGCATTTCAGGCAGCGCTGAATTCCCTGAGTTCCTTCGGATATGATTACCACCTATATAAGACAAATCCGCTGGAAACAAAATATCATCTGGTGAATTCTTCAAAAAGATACCTGGTGAAGCCTGAGACGGTTTCCTTTGTAAATGGTGGCTGCACCTGGCGGCTGGATGTGACGCCGAAAAAAGGCTGGCAGGTTACCGATTCCTTGAAAAATTACTATTATTTCGGCTCGGTAATCTGTGTTCTGATCACGGCGCTGGTATATCTGGTTCTGATGATTTCAGAGGACCGGAAGAAGCTTGTGTCGATGTCAGAGCATGACAGTCTAACCATGCTGTTAAACGGACGAAGGTTTGGCACGGATGCCGCTGCCGCTGCCGCGCGGGCAGCGTCGAACGGATGCGGATTCGGAATTATTTATATTGATCTCAACTGCTTCAAGAAGATTAATGATCAATATGGTCATCAGACCGGTAATGATGTTCTGGTGGAGGTGGCTAAGAGGCTTTCTGCGTCGGTGCCATATGCAGCTTATCGGCTTGGCGGGGATGAATTTGCTCTTCTTGTAACAGATGATTTTACGGAGGACGGATATCGGGACATTATTCGGGGCATCAAATCCTTTTTTGAGGCGCCGGTTGTTGTGGGAAGTCATCTGATTTATGTCAGTGTTAGTGCGGGATATGCGCTTTCTTCCAGAGATGGAAACGATCCGGAGAAGCTCAGGTCAATTGCGGATCAGTGGATGTATCGGGAGAAGCAGAAGTATCACAGAATGAAGGAGATAGAGAATATTGATGGGACTAAGCAAGCTTATTGAGTACTTTAAAACCAGTGATACTATTGGCGAAAATCAGGAGGCTATAGAGACTATGCGTTACTATAGCCGCGAATCCCAGAAGCTGACCATGGAATTAAATACCAGTTTTCATGAGCCGGAAGAAATCGCGGAGCTCTTCTCCAAAATTATCGGAAAACCGGTAGGAGAGGGATTTGGGCTGTTTCCTCCTTTTTATACGGATTTTGGAAAGAATATTACAGTAGGAAAAAACGTCTTCATCAATTCTGATTGTAAATTTCAGGATCAGGGCGGAATTTTTATTGACGATGATGCCCTGATCGGACCAGGAGTTGTGCTTGCAACACTGGACCATGATTTCAACCCGGAAAAAAGACATCAGATGCATCCCGCACCTATCCATATTGGAAAAAGAGTCTGGATTGGTGCAAATGCAGTTATTACCAGGGGAGTAACCATTGGAGATAATTCTGTTGTCGCAGCGGGTGCGGTTGTAGTGCGTGATGTACCTGAAAACACGGTTGTTGGGGGCGTACCTGCCCGCATGCTCAAAAGTATTACCTGAGGATTCTCCGGTACGCCTGTAGACATTGTGTAAGACATTGCGTTACGTACCCATCGTAGCCAACGCAGTAGTGGTTGAAGCAGGAAGCTCCGACTTCTATAAGTCGGAGTAGTTCACGTCCGGCCACAGAGCACTGATGATGACGCAGCTTGCCACGGGTTTATTGTACGTGATTGCATTTTTCTTTGGGAAAAGCAGCATCGTGCTTCTGTTTGTAGTTTCGTTTTGCGCAACCGCAGTAAGTGGAAAGGAAAAAGTAAAAGAGAATAGAAAGCATTTGATTCAGGAGACCTCAGGCGGATACTGCAGAGGTCTTTTTTTACGCGAACAGTGAGCCGCAGTCGAATGCGAAGTATTCGTGTGCGGCGAGCGTCGCGATAACGAGATAAAACTCGCGCAGCGTGTTTTATCTCGTTGATGATGGAAAATACCGCGGAATCTTCAGATGTGTACTGCTTCTTACAAAGAGCAAAAATGAATGTTTGTCTGCATGTAGAATCATGTTGAAATTATTTTTTTGTCATATTGTATTAATCTATTGACACAGACGAGTACTCGTGATATTGTTCTAGTGTACTAAGGAACTAATACAGACATGCGAAAGAGATGATTGCAAGGCCGTAGGGAGGTGGTTATACAGATGGCATGGGAATTTAAGAACGGTATTCCGATTTATCTTCAGATTATGGAAGGAATAAAAACCCGGATTGCTGGCGGACTGCTTCCGCCGGGAAGCAAGCTGCCTTCGGTCAGAGACCTTGCTGCGCAGGCAGGGGTGAATCCGAATACGATGCAGCGGGCGATGACGCAGCTGGAGCAGGAAGGGCTGCTTTATACACAGCGGACAAGCGGAAGATTTGTGACGGAGGATGAGGCGAAGATGAAGGAATTAAGAAGCAGCCTGAGTGAGAGGTATGTGGAGGAATTGTTCACACAGCTTTCGCGGCTTGGTATGACAAGAGAGGAAATCATTTCTGAAGTCAGCCGGTGGAGACCACAGGAAGATGAGAATGTTAATAAGAGCAGTGAATGAAAATCATATTTATTTTTCATAGAAAAGGATGTAAGGAGAAAAATAATGGCAGAAATAGAATGCAGGGATCTGGTAAAAAAATATGGGACGAAGGTTTCGCTGAATGGGGTGAACCTGTCTCTGGAAAAACAGAGAATCATCGGGCTGGCGGGGCCGAACGGAAGCGGAAAGACGACGCTCATCAAGCTGATTGAGCGTCTGCTTACGCCGACATCCGGGGAAATCTTAATTCACGGATTGCAGCCGGGAAAGGAAACAAAGGAAATGATCTCTTACCTTCCGGACCGGGATTTTCTTCCGGATTGGATGAAGGTAAAAGAGCTGCTGGATTTCTTTGAAGCTTTCTATAGCGATTTTGATCGGGTTAAGGCTGAAAATCTGATGGATAAGCTGGAAATCGACTACAATTTGAACTTTAAAAAGATGTCGAAGGGTACCCGGGAAAAAGTGCAGCTGATTTTGTGCATGAGCCGCAAGGCAGAGGTATATCTGCTGGACGAACCGCTTGCCGGCGTGGATCCGGCGGCGAGGGACTACATTATTCATACAATATTGGAAAACTATAACGAGGACGGATTGGTTCTGATCTCTACACATTTGATTACAGATATTGAATCGATTTTGGATGAGGTGATTTTTCTTCAAAACGGAAAAGTCCTTCTTCACCGGAACGCAGATGATCTCCGCGCGGAAACGGGAAGAAGCATTGATGATTATTTCAGGGAGGTATTCGCATGCTGAGCAAGTTAATCGGTTATGAAATGAAAGCGTTTGGAAGGATCCTGTTTCCGGTTTATCTGGCGATCGTAGTGGTTGCGGTACTGCTGGGCATTGATTTCCGTCTGTTTTCGTCCCCGGAAGGTGCGGCAGGATCTGTTGCGCTTACCATTATACTTGTACTTTTGATTGCGGCCGTGTTCCTTATTACGATTATTCTTTCTGTAGGGCGCTTTTACACAAATCTTCTGGGGCGGGAAGGATATCTGATGTTTTCCCTGCCGACGGGAACGGGAAGCCTGATCTGGGCGAAGGTTATTTCTTCCGTCATTTGGAGCCTGTTCAGCGTAATCGTGGCAGCTGCATCGGTCATTCCATTTTTCCTGATCCCGTCTTTTTCTGAGGAAATGGAGAAAATCGAAATCAGCAGTATCGTCTCAAAGGTTTTTGAAGCGGCGGCGCCGTATACGGCAACTATTGTGCTGGGAGTTCTTATTGTGATTGCCTCGACTGTTGCTGCGATCGTTCGGATATATGCGGCCATATCCATCGGACATTTATGGTCGGATCACAGAATTATCGGTGCGGTTCTGACGTATATAGGATTTGAGATTCTGGAATTGATCATAATGGCCATTTTGGGCAGCAGCCTTTTCATAACAATTAACCTTCCGGGTTTATTCCGTGCGATGGGATCAATCGGAGCGGAGGTGTCCGTTTTGCTGGGGTGTATTGTGATAATTGCAATTTATAGTATCGTTACCTGGATCGTTCTCGACAGGAAACTTAATCTGGAGTGAAGCTGAAATACCCGCCTTATCTCAGCGGGATCGAAGATCATGGCGTCGGTTGAGAAAAACGTCTCACCGGCGCATTCCTTTTTCTCTGGTGTGAACAGGTTCCACAAAAGGTGCACGGGTTCGTTGATCCAAAGGATAAAATGATGTATGGTTACGATCTGCACCAGGCAATCAGAACCGCAAAGACCTGCCCGTGGGAGCAATCAGCTTGAGGGTGACACAACAAATGCTCAAATTGCCTGAACAATAGGTACAATAGCATGCGGCATGTTGAGCCGCTGGGTGAAAAACGCATATTTGAAGGAAATATCAGTGTTAAAAAATTTCTTCAAAAATCTACAATTCATGGTTGACATTCATGCCCTACGGTGTTAAAGTATCATTTGTCGCCGAAATACAGCGACAGCACAGAAGTAACACAGAATGAACATTGACAACTGAACAGTAAAACACATCCTCGAAAATTCAAATGAAGTTTTATAAAATTTTTGTTTGAACGATCGATGAGTATTCATGGATGTAACGTTCAAATGAACGATACATGAAGTGATTACGATCCTTTAAAACAGTAAAAAGGGATGAATTAGCCAAGTGTTAATTCTGAACGAATCAATCTTTTTTATGAGAGTTTGATCCTGGCTCAGGATGAACGCTGGCG
>NZ_JBQKFT010000040.1:0-6921 GCF_052119185.1 Bilifractor sp. LCP19S3_H10 | reverse complement strand
CTCCCAGTATTTGAAAGTAGCTGAAAACTTATGAACCGCCGTGTACCGAACGGTACGCACGGTGGTGTGAGAGGACGAAAGTCTCCACTGGAGACTTTCTCCTACTCGATACCGGATTGATGTACCGGGTGCGGCTTTACAAAGTGCCGCCTTGTAATAGGATTGGTTTGATAATTTTCTGAATGTTTTACGAGACCCCAAAATATTTCATGAATTTAACAGAACAGAGAAGCAGGAGAAAATAACGGTGATCACCAGCATAACAAACGCTCAGGTTAAGAGGGTAATCCAATTAAATAATAAATCCAAAGTCCGCAGGGAGGAACACTGTTTCATTGCGGAGGGCCTTAAGCTTTTTCGGGAAACTCCGGAAAAACTGCGGAAGAATGTATTTGTTTCCGAAACATTTTTGAATGAACACAGATCAGACGATACGTTGAAGGGAATCTCGTTCGAAACCGTCTCGGACCCGGTTTTTGAACGAATGTGTGATACGAAGACACCTCAGGGCATACTTACGGTTGCCGGAATGCCGGAGTATACACGGGAACAGCTTCTCGGAGGATCCGGACGCGCATCGCTCGTGATGATCCTGGAGGACCTACAGGACCCGGGGAATCTCGGAACGATCCTTCGGACTGCAGAAGGAGCCGGCGTAACCGGAATCTTTATGAGCAGCAGGACTGCGGATGTATTTCAGCCCAAGGTGATCCGGTCTACAATGGGATCAATTTACAGGGTCCCGTTCCGCAGAGAAGACGACCTCGCAGATGTCTGCAGCTGGCTGAAGGGGAAGCGGGTGAGGATTTTTGCTGCTCATCTCAAGGGGAAAAATACCTATCGCGGCGAAGATTACACCGGCGGAACTGCCTTTCTGATCGGAAATGAGGGAAACGGTCTTAGTGATGTGCTTTCCGCGAAGGCTGATGTGCTGATCCGTATCCCTATGGAGGGAAAGGTAGAATCTCTGAATGCTGCTGTCGCGTCCGCTCTTTTGATGTATGCGGCGCATGATCAGAGATGATGGAACCCATCCCGCCCTGTGTGACTTAGAAACAGAAGTTTCATCTCGCAGGGCGAGGCAGATTTTTATCCATATGATTCATATCTCTTTCAGAAAACTTGCCTGAATCATCCGGTCTCTTTTTCAACTCGGGAAAATGCTGCAATCCGCAGACCTCTTTTCAATTCCCGAAAATGCGCAATCCGCAGACCTCTTTTAATACCGAAAATGCTGCAATCCGCAGATCTCTTTTCAATACCGAAAATGCTGCAATTCGCAGATCTCTTTTGAATCCAGATAATACTTTGTCGTAATAATTACTCCCATCAATACCGGCAGATATAAGCAAATGATATGTCTGACAAAAAAGATAAACGCTCAAATATATCTGATATTATATCCGATATATCTACATAAAACCGGAGTATTCTGAATTAATCATATCAAAACCCGGCCGTTTTTTGGACGGCTTGACAAGCAAAAAACGCAATGCTATAATGCCGAACTTGTAGTTGGTTTCCATTTTTGTAACAAATATTAACAAATATGAAATAATCTTAAATCTGATTTCAATATTATGAGCAGATTTCCGTGAGCCGGAGCTGTGGCGAAAGACGAGGGGGATGCGTCTGTCGGGGCCGGCCAAGCCGGGATTTTTTCCGGAGATTATCTCATTCCACAGGAGGATTTTATGAAAAACAAAACGAAAACGATTGCAGTATGTGGCTGTATTTTTGCGATGACTACGGCGATGACAGCACCGGTGTACGCAGATACGAATGCGTCGGTATACAACAACCCGTATTTTGTAGAGAACTGGGCGGACAAGGCGGTCGCGGATCTTACCAGTTCGAATGGTTATACACTGATTCGCAGCGGAGAGGATTCTTCCAGCGACTGTGTGGGGGTTCTTACCCCGGGAGCCCTGGTAACTGTCGAGGGTGAGGAGAATGGCTGGACGAAGATCTCCTCCGGAAATATTGAAGGATACGTAAGTTCCGATCTTCTGGTAACTGGCGCGGAAGCAGAGGCAGAATACCTGGAGGAAAATACGGTCTATGGTACTGTGAACATAGCAGGTACACCGGTTTATTCCGGTGAGAGCACGGGAAGCCCTGTTCTCATTACGCTGGAGGACAGGGCGGGCGTGACACTGATCAGCGCAGACAACGGCTGGTTCAAGGTGAAGGTAAACGGCCAGACCGGTTACATCTCTACCGATGCCGTTGCCATCAATGCGGATACGCATGACGCGGTTACGCTTGCAGAATTTGAAGCGGAGACCGGAATTGTGCCGGACACCACGACGAATACCGTGGACAGCTCCTATTCACAGGATGATATCAATCTTCTCGCTGCACTGATTCACTGCGAGGCGGGAGGGGAAAGCTATACCGGAAAGGCTGCAGTAGGAGCGGTCGTTCTTAACCGTGTTAACAGTGCCTCTTTCCCGAACACCATCTCCGAAGTAATTTACCAGAGCGGGCAGTTCACCCCGGCATCGAGCGGAGCCCTCGCAGCCACTCTTGCGTCCGGTGTCGATGCAGACTGTTATGCCGCGGCACAGGATGCGATCAACGGTGCGAATCCCGTGGGCAGCTGTCTCTACTTCCATGCGGGCGGCGGAAGCGGACTTACCATCGGAAATCAGACATTCTATTAATCACATAACAATTTTCCAAATTAACCAATCAGATATAAGGACAGAAGGACCAGAAGGAGGCTGCGCAGTCAGCCTCTTTCTTGTTTTTTTAATGGATATGAGTTAAAATCAAGCCATATGGCTCGGAAGGAGAGCCGAAACCGCACAGCATCTATCCGGAGGAGGAAAATGAGATGAATTTAAAGGGACGTAATTTTCTGACACTTAAAGATTTCACACCTGAGGAAATCACCTATTTACTTGACCTCTCGGCGAAATATAAAGAGAAGAAGAAAAAAGGAATTCAGGTAGATTCTCTTCGCGGAAAGAATGTTGCGCTTATTTTTGAAAAGACGAGTACACGAACCCGTTGTTCCTTCGAGGTGGCCGCGCATGATCTCGGAATGGGCAGTACCTATCTGGATCCGTCTGGATCGCAGATCGGTAAGAAGGAAAGCATCGCTGATACTGCGCGCGTGCTCGGACGAATGTTCGAAGGTATTGAATACCGTGGTTTTGGTCAGAATATTGTAGAGGAGCTTGCAAAATATGCCGGGGTTCCTGTCTGGAATGGACTGACAAATGAATATCATCCGACACAGATGCTGGCGGATATGTTGACGATCCGTGAACATTTCGGAAAGCTGAAAGGACTGAAGCTGGTCTATCTTGGTGACGCGCGCTACAACATGGGAAATTCTTATATGGTAGTCTGCGCGAAGCTCGGACTGAAGTATGTTGCCTGTGCGCCGGAGAAGTATTTCCCGGATGCCGCGCTGGTGTCCCAGTGTGAGAAGTGGGCCGAGGAAAGCGGCGGTTCCATTACGCTGACGGAAAATGTCAGTGTAGGCGTACGGGACGCGGATATTGTGTGCACTGACGTATGGGTATCTATGGGAGAGCCGGACGCTGTCTGGGAAGAAAGAATCCGGGATCTGACTCCTTATAAAGTTACAAAGGAGGTCATGCAGACAGCCGGACCGGATGCAATTTTCCTTCATTGTCTTCCGTCCTTCCATGATCTCGGCACAAAAATCGGGAAGCAGATTCATGATAAATATGGTCTGAATGACATGGAAGTTACCGATGAGGTTTTTGAATCGGATCAGTCTCTCGTATTTGACGAGGCGGAGAACAGAATGCACACGATCAAAGCAGTCATGGCCGCAACTCTAGGCGCGGACCGCGGACTGCTCTGACCTGGAAACGTAACGTACAGAAGTGGCAGCAGTAACAGTCAGATGTATGACAGCCGAAAAAAACAGAGGTGCGGATCTTGGAGGAAGAAATAAACAGTCATCTGAGTGCAGACCGGATACAAAGCATGCTGCGCACTGATCGCTGGACCATTCACTACAGGGAATCTGTGGATTCCACCAATAACTGGGCCAGACAGGAGGCGGAAGGAGGCGCTCCCGACGGGAGCGTGTACCTTGCGGATACGCAGACGGCAGGTAAGGGAAGCCGCGGCAGATCATGGGGATCTCCTGAGGGCACTTCCATATCGATGAGCCTCGTTCTGCGGCCGGAAATTGAAATGAGCAGGATTTCGATGATCACTCTTGTAATGGGACTCGGAGCGGCGGACGGAATCCGCGTTGTGACCGGAATTGATACCGGGATCAAATGGCCGAACGATGTCGTGTGCAGAGGAAAGAAGCTCTGCGGCATTCTCACGGAAATGGGACCGAACGGGGATTATCTGGTTCCCGGAATCGGCATAAATGTGAACATGGACCGTTTTTCACAGGATCTGAGAGATAAAGCGACTTCCGTATTTCTCGAGACGGGGAGAAAATGTGACCGCGATCGCATCGCGGCCGGGATACTGGAATCATTTGGCAGATATTACGATGTTTTTCTTGAGACCGGTGATCTGACAGGCCTGATGGACCGTTACCAGGCGATCCTTGCAAACCGGGGCAGGAAGGTCAGGGTCATGAATCAGAGCAATCCGTACAGCGGCACCGCATTGGGAATCGACCGGTTTGGTGAGCTGCTGGTGAAGAGAGAAGATACCGGAACGACAGAGAAGGTTTTTGCCGGCGAGGTATCGGTTCGTGGAATTTACGGTTATGTCTGAGGATTGGCACATGATGTCTGTAGAAAAGCGGACAGAGAATGGCGACTATCAGGTTCGGGATAACGGACACCAGATGAATGGATGGATAAGATAGAATCCATCATTCGAAACAGCCGGTACAGAACATATGGTACAGAACATATAATTGAGAGCAGAAATCAGAGGATATAATCCGATAAAAAGATTCGGTCACACCGGTCAAATCGGAATAATTTCATAACAGAACAGAGAATGAACGATAAAGATAAGAACAAGAATATTGTGCTCTGCGGAGCAAATTATTACGATAAGAAATACTATTTTAATGACAGTTTTTCCATACTTCCCCAGAAGATCCGTGACGAACTGCAGATCACTTGTGTCACCTTTACTGAGCAGTGTGGAGGAATTATCGTCCTGGAGTTTGATCCGGAGGGCAATCTTGAAATTCGCACCGAGGCGGAGCCGGCTGATGCTATGTATGACGACATAGGAGCAGGTCTTGCAGTGAAGAAGCTTCGCGAGGAGAAACAGGAGCTCTTTGAATCTATGGAACTGTTTTATAAAATATTTGCGGGCGGTGGTAACTGATGAAGATTCGGCCATTGAAAATCGGCAATGTCATAATTGATCATCCCGTAATACTTGGACCGATGGCAGGTGTCACAGACCTGCCATTTCGTGTTTTATGTCATGAACAGGGAGCAGGCCTTGTCTGCACGGAAATGGTGAGCGCAAAGGCTATACTATATAAAAACCGGAATACCCAGGCGCTGATGAGAACGGATCCAACGGAGCATCCTGTCTCGCTCCAGCTTTTTGGAAGTGATCCAGACTCTGTGTCAGAGGCGGCAGCAATGATTGAGGATCTTCCTTTTGAAATCCTGGATTTTAATATGGGCTGTCCGGTACCGAAGGTCGTTAACAATATGGAAGGCTCGGCGCTGATGAAGGATCCGATGCGTGGAGCGGCAATTATATCCGCTGTTGTGAGAAAAATCCGGAAACCCGTAACTGTAAAGATCCGAAAGGGATTTAATCTGGACTCGGTGAATGCGGTAGAGGTGGCGAAACGGATGGAGGATGCCGGCGTTTCCGCAATTGCGGTACATGGAAGAACACGGGAACAGTATTATTCCGGGGAGGCGGACTGGGAGATCATTCGCCAGGTAAAGAATGCGGTTTCGATCCCTGTAATTGGAAACGGTGATGTGGATTCTCCCCGCAAGGCAGAAAAAATGATGCGGGAGACCGGCGTGGATGGGGTTATGATCGCGAGGGCTGCCCGGGGAAATCCGTGGATTTTTCGTCAGGTTATTCATTATTTGGAGACGGGCGAGGTTATTCCAAAGGCAACACCGAAAGAAGTATATGACATGATTCTCCGCCAGATGGAGCTGATGGTTCAATATAAAGGGGAATACACTGGCATCCGGGAAATGCGGAAGCACATTTCCTGGTACACGGCAGGATTCCCGAACTCTGCATCCCTTCGCAGGCGGATTAACGAAGTGGATACGAGCGACGAGATACGAGAGCTGCTGAGGGAAACGCTTATATAGTAACATCCATGACGCGCTTAATTTCGAAAGCAATCCTTTTCCGAAAACTGCTTTTTCTGAAGGCAACCATTGACACGCACGCGTTATACAGTTTGAGACGCCCCGCCTGCGACGCAGGGAACAATCCGAGGCTTATGCAGTTTGTGACGCTCCGCCTGCGGCGCAGCGAACCATCTACAGTATATACAGTTTTTTGGGTGCCCTGCTTTCGGGGGCATGACGGCATGGCGGTTTACTGCATGGAATCCCGGATTTGCATGATGCTTTTGTGAAGGTTACTATATATTGGGCTGAATTCTGGGTAAAAACACAAGTTTTTTAAAAAAGAGAAAAAATTTAAAAAGGCTGTTGACTTTTCCCTGGGACTCGTGGTATTCTAAGTGAGCTGTCGCAAGAGAAACGATTTCATCTACGACAGACAGAGAACATTGACAACTGAACAGTAAAACACATCCTCGAAAATTCAAATGAAGTTTTATAAAATTTTTGTTTGAACGATCGATGAGTATTCATGAATGTAACGTTCAGGTGAACGATACATGAATTGATTACGATCCTTTAAAACAGTAAAAAGGGATGAATTAGCCAAGTGTTAATTCTGAACGAATCAATCTTTTTTATGAGAGTTTGATCCTGGCTCAGGATGAACGCT
>NZ_JBQKFT010000039.1:0-9436 GCF_052119185.1 Bilifractor sp. LCP19S3_H10 | reverse complement strand
GCGGTTCTTTGCAGCAGCCGCATTTTTTCCGCATTGTTGTGGACCGCTTCTTTCCCTTCCCTGTGGTGTTTCAGGCAAAGTCGTACGGTCAGGCCATTTGCTTCACTGATTCTTCTGTTTGGTCCGTCGAATATGTGATGAAGTTCGGTGTATTTCTGTGAATAATCACCTTCCAACTCGCACAAATAGCATGTCCCCGGAGCCTGAATAAATATGCTCTTTGCGTGCCGCTGCCGTTGCTTTTTCCTTGGGCGCTTTGGATAGATCATGCCTCTGCCTCCACCACCGTAATCTCTTTGGCTTTGATTTTTAGCTTCCCGGTTGTTGTCCTGCGGATTGCAAAAACGACACCGTCCTCCGTTGTGATCTGGATGCTTCGGAACGAATTTCTCTGGATGTTCTCCACCTGACCAATCAGGACCTCCCTCACCGTTTCATTTGCGCAGCATTCTTTTATTTTTGCTTCTGCGAATGCCTTCTGATCCTGCATTTCCTGCCATTCCCTTGCCCCTTCACACTCGCATTTATCTGTGGCAAGGGTGTTCAGTTCCTGTTCGGTCGCGTCTTCCGCCGCTTTAACCATCAGTACCTGTCCGCAAAACCTGCAGATTCCGAAATTTTCTTTTAGCTTTCCTTCCTGTTCGCCCATTCTATTGCCTCCCTTCTGATCTTTTCTTTTACGGCTTCCATCATCTCTTCCATGATTTTCAGGGCGCCTTCCCACCTCTTGTCACAAATTGCATTCGTCAGCCTGCTATCCAGCTCGAGGATGTCGGTTATTTCTTCGTTGTCTGACAGCTTTCCCCCTTCTTCTCGAGAGGCCTCCGGATACAGTAAGTTACTGTATCCCGCGGGTTTTTGCGCCGGCGCAATTGCCGGATTGCTGGTGGTTTCCGCTTCCTCTTGGTATTTTCCCGTGTTTTCCGGTACTTTTTTCTCGATTTTCTCCGGATTTTCTTCCTCTTCAGAGGCTTCCGGATACAGTAAGTTACTGTATCCCGCGGGTTTTTGTGTCTGTTCATCCGGATCCGCTGCCGTTTCGGAATCCGCTTTTCGCCCATTCGGGCATCTGTTTTCTGATCATGTTCAGTGTCCACGCGTCTTCCGCGTAGATTTTTACTTTGCAGGGTCCGGTGATCCGTTTCATTGCCCGTTCTACGGCAATGGTGGTCGCTCCGTGATAGGTCTCTGTCACGGTTTCCGGATCCCCTCCCCTGGTTTCTTCTTTCCCATCTTTTTCGCACGAAAGCAGATAGCAGATCTGCCTCTCCGTTCTTCTGGGGCTTTTGGTCGATACCCCTATGTATATTTTTATGTCCACTTAGATCCTCCTACTCCGCAGCACCGTGTAACTGCGGTATTCGTAACCCATTCGGTTTATACCTTCCTCGATGCTGTCTTTGTCGATGTAAAACCCTTTCGGACACCACATCTTTTCCGGCCATGTCTTTCTTTTGCAGTCTCTTTTCTTCGGCGGAGGTGTTGGAAGGTTTCTGGATGTCGAATAACTAGCCTCTTTCAACCTGCTGTCGGTCTTCTCGTCTTTGGTGATATATTCGGCAAGCTCCCGGAATTCCCCCCGGTCATTCAGCAATTCGTGCCAAATCCTGCCGTGTGGCCAGCACTTCGCGAGGATGATATCTGTTTCGGTGATCCTGTTTATGATCAGATGGATGTGCCAGGCTCCCCGGCTTCCCACCTCTACGTTGCGGATCCATTTCAGTTCCTCGCCCCGCTTTTTGTATTCCCTCCTGACTTTGGTTATGAACCGCTGCCAGTCTCTTTTTGCCTGTTCCATGTTTTCCGGTCTTTCGTCCTGTCTATAGGACAGGCAGACAAAATAATCGTTGATGTCAAAATTCTGTCTCAGTTTATGCCGGCAAGTTTTTACCTTCATCCGGTGGTTGATCTTCTCCATCTGTTCCGGTGTCGGCTTCTCTCTCGGCCCTCTTCCTCCGGGAGGCCCGTATCGCGCTGAATGATACTGTTCTATCTCTATCGCATTCCGGAACTCGTATTTGCGCTGTTTGTATGCCACTTCTGTCTCCGGTTTGTCTCTAACTTTAATAACCTAATCGAGTTCTAAAGGGCTCCGAAAGCCCTTATTTTTGTTGACTTTTTCCCGGGTGTGGTATACAATTTAATTGCATATAAATATACGCTACACCCGCGTTGGACGCCGCTTTCGCAGCGTCCTTTTTTTACCAGTCTGATGGTTTCTGCCCCCATCTTACCGTCTCCGGTTTTACGGTCCCCCGAATTCCATTCTTATAAGTCAGATAGGAATCCCCATTGAAAAAGATCTCGTAAGAATACTCTCCGACCGCTGCCGTGGCTGAAACTTCTCCGTCCTTCCCTATGCAGGTTTTTATTTCGACCTTTTCGTCGATTCTTCCACTCAGATCCCGGACCTCTGCAGTAATTCTTTCCAGTTCTTTCACCAGTTTCTCGTCCGGATTAATCACTTTTCGTCCTCCCGTCCGCTGCATAGCAGACGATTAAATACAACAGCGACACCATTCCGGCCACAATAGCACCCCTTGATGGTGCCTTTATCCCGATGCATGATACCGGCAGCAGCATCAGGTAAATCGCTGCAATTCGGCTCATCAGTTTTGCAAACGTTTTTGTCTTCATCTTTCCCCTCCTCTTTGCAGATCAGCTCCGTAATGCCATTGCCCCTGTCTATAGCCACAATCATGCCAACCGCTCCCATACAACACGCGTTTCGCGGTCCCGGAACTCCGGCGCGATTCCGCAGTCGATGGCGTCTCCCCATGCGAGGAGATCGTCAAATACATCTGACCGGATCCGGACGATCTTTCCGCAGTGCGTCACCGCGTCCCGGGGATAACGGACACCGATCAGGCTTCTGATCCGGCGAAGAAGACTTTCGACCGTCGAAATCGAGATCCCGTACCTTGCGGCCAGCTGTCGTTTGCTTTCATATGTCTTCATAGGATCACCCCCTAACATTCGAGATGGTTAACAACATCCCTGATCATTGCCGTTCCGCTGTCCATCGCGACATTGATTTCGCGGTCCCCTTCTTCAAATTTTGCGATGACGTGCTCCTCGTGTGGAATGTACGTCAGGCTGATCAGGTCGGACGCGTTTCGTGTTGCCTGCAATGCTCTGCACAGCAAATTCATGATTTTCTGTTTATCTTCCATCTGCTCCTCCTTCCCAACATCCTTCGAACCGCTCCGCTCCGAACTCCTCGCGGAGCTTAGACTTTACGGTTTCGTCCGGCACCTTCTCGCCAGTCTTGATTTTGTGGAGGGTCCGTACCGAAATGCCGAGATAATCCGCCAGAGTTTTCTGGCTCATATGCCGGCGGCAGCGCTCGTAGACCACCATAGAACCAGAAACACAAACGCTGTGTTCTTTGCTCATATCCTTGATCATGTGATCGCCTCCTTTCCGATTATGCGAATTTAATAATCAGCGATACTATTACGATTCCTAGCAGGAATCCTGCAATGAATTTTGCATGCGAATCTTCTTCCACGTGTGATTGCCTCCTTTCTGTCACGGTTAATCCGTGATATTGGGGCATAAAAAATTGATCTGGTTGTACGTGATTCCGTACGCCTTTTCAATTGCCTTTATCTGCGGAACATTGGGATAGCTTTCTCCTTTTTCCCATCTTCCAATAGTATCAGGATTTACACCGATAAGTTCCGCTGCCTGTTTTAATGTATACCCCTTATTCACTCGTGCAGCTCTAAGCGTCATTTCTTTATTTTGGCCTCCTTTCTGTCACGGTTATACCGTGATTAAAGAATACCACGGCATTCTTGCTGTGTCAACGGTTTTTCCGTGATTTTTCGATTTTTTTCATTGATTTATCACGGTTTAGGCTGTACTATAAATATATCGGAGGTGATTGAATGAGCGACTTAGGCAATAAAAAAATCATGTCGAAAAATCTAAAATATTACATGGATAAAAATAACGTTTCCAGAAACGATATATGTAAGGCGTTGAATTTAAGTTATATGACAGTTTCTGACTGGGTAAACGGGAAGACATACCCGAGAATCGATAAAATCGAAATGCTGGCAAATTATTTCGGAATAAGCAAGGCAGATCTTGTAGAAGAAAAGAATCCAATCACAGGAAGTGTTCCGGGGCTTTTCGGCCACTACCGCATCCCGGTATTAACCACCGTAGCCGCAGGAAAGCCGATCTATGCCGAAGAGGACGTGTTGGAGTGGATTGACTACGACAAAGAGCCCGGGGAGCACGTCCGGGCCTGCCGGATTGATGGAAACAGCATGATCCCGCGGATCCAGAACGGGGATACCGTAATATTTGATAGTGAATTGGGATGGGAAGACGGGGATGTAGTGATTGCTACTGTAAACGGGGATCACGCGACCTGCAAGAGGATTAAGAAGTATGCGGACGGAATCGCCCTGCTATCGGATAATGCGAATTATGCACCGATGTATTTTTCAGAAAAAGAGGTCAGAGAGCTACCCGTAAAAATAATAGGGAGGGTTACGGAAGTGAGGGGGAAACTTTGAACAATT
The DNA here is from genome assembly GCF_052119185.1 of Bilifractor sp. LCP19S3_H10. Taxonomy (NCBI): domain Bacteria; kingdom Bacillati; phylum Bacillota; class Clostridia; order Lachnospirales; family Lachnospiraceae; genus Bilifractor; species Bilifractor sp. LCP19S3_H10. Next base: position 4,898 of record NZ_JBQKFT010000039.1, on the reverse strand, counting down.
GACAGCATCCTGCTATTTAGCTATACTTATGGAGCGAGATGTGGCCATATCCGCCGTACTATTAATTATGCTCCAAGGAAGTAAGCTATCCGTGATTTGGATAATGCCGAAACTTGGAGCGTTTTTTTACAAAAATTTAACAGTCGGCAAGACCTGTTTTTGTGATACAATGAACTCAATTAGCGAATGGCTGCTGAGCGGCCGCTAGAGGTCTTGAGACGTAAAGTTTCAAGGCCTCTTTGCTTTAGTTGCAAGCATCAATAAAACGTAATATAATAAAATCCGAATTTAAGGACTGGTCGATGTGTCGACCTACCTAAAGGGTTCGGAGCTATGGTTCCGGGCCCTTTAGTGTTTTATGGGATTGTTTATGAAGGAAGTCAAAAGATAGTCAAAAGATAGTCAAAAGATAGTCAAAGAATTAGTCAAAGAATCCCCGGAGCACCGTCATACTCCGGGGAAAAATGAATCGAAACACAGGGATCTGTGCATATCTATTATAACATGGATCCCGGAAGGGAGAAAGCATGTGGAGTCAGAAATTAAAATCAGGTAATGTTTGCTACTACGAACGGTACAAGGACCCACTGACCGGAAAAACCAAAACCGCAACGATCACCATTAAGCCGACCGGGCGGAAATCTGATGTCAAAGTCGCAGAGGACGCTCTCCGGGAGAAAATACAAAAAATCATGTCGGCCGGGGACCCGGTGACCAATAGTATCACATTTGCGGATCTGTGCGAAAAATACGTGGAATATCAGCACAAGGAGTTAAAACTACAGAGCGCAGAAGCCACGAGAAGGCGCGTTGCTACTCTTATACGGTTAATTGGTTAATTGGTCGCGATACGATTGCGGGCCGTCTGAGCGCGCCCGTAGTCGCTGACAGGCTATATACAGGTGATGACATTACATTTAACGAGAGACTGACCCGTTATAAGGCCCTCATGCGCTGGGCCTACCGCGCCGGGTATGTGGATGACGCGGCATATCTCGACCGGATCCAACGGAAGCGGGTGCCGTCCACCCGTGTAAGGGATGCAGAAAAGTACCTGGAACACGAAGAGATCGACAAGCTGCTTTCCGGAATGAAGGTCGAACGGTGGAAGCTGCTCACCGAGTTTTTGATCCTCTCTGGGCTCCGGATCGGCGAGGCCATCGCCCTGAATGATTCGGATGTCGATCTGGGCACCAGGGAGATATCCGTTACCAAAACCTTCTCCCGGGAGATCCGGCAGATCAGCACAACAAAAACCGAAATGTCGGAACGATCTGTTTATATGCAGGACGAACTGTTGGACGTGTGCCGTAGAATTAAAAAATTTGAAAAGGAGCGGCAGCTGATGTATGTGTACAGAACAGATCTGTTTATGTCGGACGATTACGGGAAATACATCAGCTATGACGCGTACGCGAAATATTTCCGCGAAAACGCAGAACGCTTTCTCGGGCGGAGGCTGACGCCCCACAGTCTGCGGCATACGCACACCGCCCTCCTCGCAGAAGCCGGCGTGTCGCTCGATGTGATCTCGCGGCGGCTTGGGCACGCGAACAGCGGCGTGACGCGAGACGTGTACATGCATGTAACAAACAAAATGCGCGATCGCGACCGCGAGAGGCTGAAATCGGTGAAAATGCTAGATATTTGCTAGATGTAGAAAAGAAAAATCCCCGGGAACCCTTTATTTACAAGGGTTTCCGGGGATTCGTGTACTGCTGGTGGTCGGACTCGAACCGACACGGTGTGTAAGCACCGAGGGATTTTAAGTCCCTTGCGTCTACCTATTCCGCCACACCAGCCTGTGTTAAACAACACAAGAAATTATATAGTAATTTTTATGAGATTGCAAGTTATATCATGATTTCGCATTAATATAAGTCGTGTTTATCGCAATTCATCCCGCCACCTATAAAGGTGGGGGATTTCTTGCTCACTCCTTTATTGAATATAAACTGCAGCCTCAGAAAATACAGGAGATCAGCGTCAGGATTGCCAGTCCTCCCTGCATCAGGATGATCTTCGGGTTGCTCGTCACGCTTCCATACAGCGCGACCGCAACAATATAGACCATCAGGCAGATCACAGCCGCCTTGCTGGCAAACACAAAAACAGCCAGCAGGATCAGCACGGCGATCAGGCCGTTGTAAACGCCCTGGTTCTTGAACAGAACCGAGACATTTTTCTGTTTAAGCTCCTCCGTCGTCATGCCGAACACTTTCGAAGTCTTTTCCGAGCTTGTCGCAATTGTTTCCAGATAAAAGATGTATAAAAATTCAAGCGCTACCAGCACCGATAAGATTTTTGTTACAATATTCATGGTCATCCTTTCTCACATCAATTCCCGGGCGCTGATGCAGTTACCCTTGCTCTGAAGCACCAGAGCCCGGGCGCATATGCATTTCCCCTTGCCTTGAAGCACCAGACCGGGACAAATGCAGTTCCCCTTGCCTTGAAGCCCCGGCCCGGGACTTCAGCGGTGTGCCTTTCTCTTCAGATCATAGATCGCGACATCATCCGGATTTTCGCTTTTGTGTGCGAACACCAGCGCGCCGGAGGCAGGAATCGTCGTCTTGAGGACGCCGGCTTCCACGGGAACCTCTTCCGTATCCCCCGAGCAGCCGTCCCTGTCGCATCGGAAAATTCGCGTCAGACAGTCCTTGTGCGCATACCGGTTCAGCCCTGCCGGCCACACAACAACTTCCATATAATAATCCTCCTGCCGGTTATTCACCAGAACAATGATCTGCTCCTCCTCGTTGAACCTTCCGTATGCCAGAACATTGTAATCCTTGTACAGAAGCTTCAGCGATCCAGTCCGCAGGGCTGTATGATTCCTGTGTACCGCAATGATCCCCTGGTAAAAACGGATCAGTTCCTCATTTTCCCTGCCCCAGGGATAGGTCCGGCGGTTATCCGGATCCGTGAATCCACAGACACCCGCTTCATCGCCATAATACACGGTGGGCGCTCCCGGCCAGGTCATCTGAATCACGACAGCGGTTCGCAGCACAGAAATATCGATGTCCTCTTCCGCCGCCCTGGTTCCGAGGTTCTGCACACGGCCGACCTTGTGATTCGTCCTCGTCAAAAATCTGGAATGATCATGGTTATCCAGTTCATTCATCGCCACCAGCAGCGAGGGCATGGTGAACGAGGCCATGTGATAACGCATAGCGTCCTCAAAGCTGTCCGCGTTGCCCAGGAGATCCTCCCGGTATGAGTCGCTGTGCTTCTCCATCCCTGTGAGGAACCAGGATACCGGCTCCATGAACGCATCGTAGTTCATGACGGTGTCCCATTCATCACCCTTCAGCCAGGAACCCGCATCCCCGTAATGCTCCGCCAGTATGATGGCGTCCGGATTCGCCTCCTTGACCTTCTGGCGGAATTTTTTCCAGAACTGATGGTTGAATTCCGAGGAATGCCCCAGATCAGCCGCCACGTCAAGTCTCCATCCGTCAGCGCTGAACGGCGGCGACACCCACTTACCGGCGATCCGGAGAATATCCTCCTGCAGCCTGATGGAATCCTCGTAATTCAGCTTCGGCAGCGTATCATGACCCCACCACCCGTCATAATGGGAATTATACGGCCAGACAGAGCCCCGCTGGAAATCAAAATAGTCGTGATAGGGGCTGTCCTCCGAGATATAGGCACCCGGCTCGAATCCCGGCCTGCCCTCGTAGATTCTCTCACGGTCCATCCATTTATTGAAGGATCCACAGTGATTGAAGACACCGTCGATGATCACGCGAATGTTCCTGGCGTGCGCCTCTGCAATGAGCCTGGCAAACAGCTGGTTCCCCGCTTCCAGGTTCTCATGATCCGTCACACGGCTGATGTAGAGGCCCGCGTGTGTGTTGTCATGGTCCCCGGGCGCAAGAAGATCTCCCGACTGTCTGACAATCTTCCCCAGATGCGGGTCCACGTAATCATAATCCTGCGTATCATACTTGTGATTGGACGCGGACACAAAGACCGGATTCAGATAGATCGCCTCCACGCCGAGCTTCTCCAGATAATCCAGCTTGTCGATGATTCCCTGAAGATCTCCTCCGTAGAAATTTCTCACGTCCATATCTGCCGGGGGCTGATTCCAGTCCTCGATTTTCTGTACATGCTCGTTGATATAGCTGTATTCATCGGTGAGAACGTCATTCGAGGCATCGCCGTTCCGGAACCGGTCCGGATAAATCTGGTACATGACGCATCCCTTCGCCCAGTCCGGCGTATGGAATCCCGGAATGATCCGGAACAGATAATCCGACGGCGCCTCTCTCTGCACACCGAGCTTACAGTAAAAACAGGTATTGTTTCCTGCCACGATCTCAAAATAATACGAAAAAATCTCGTCCCGGATTTTGATCTGAATGCTGAAAAAATCAAACCCGTCGCGGCACTCCTGAAAGTGCATCCGCATTCTGGCGTCGCCATGGTGAAGATATACCGCATCCGCGTTATTTCTCGCCGTCCGGAACCGGATCGTCACCAGATCTCCAGGCTGCGGCTCCATCGGCTTCTGAAACATCTCCGTCTCATCACTGTAGAGCGCATTCTTCTTTAAAAGAGGCCGCATTCGTAGCGCATACTCAATTTCTCTGTCCAGATCATCCATGCCGTTTTCCTCTTTCATTGTCCATTATCAAAATCAGAATAAAATGTTTCTTTGCCCTGCCCCGATATCTCATCGTCTTCCACACCGCATCACACCTTGTACGCGGACATGGCATATCGTCACATACATACTCCATCATGGCTTATCGCCATATTCACGCGGCGTCACATAATCGAGTAGGAGGCGGTGACTAACCGCCGTCCTCTCACAACACCGTACGTACCGTTCGGTATACGGCGCTTTCAATAGTTGACGTGCACAGACTGATAGGCCGTGGCTA
>NZ_JBQKFT010000038.1:0-13213 GCF_052119185.1 Bilifractor sp. LCP19S3_H10 | reverse complement strand
CTCTGACTCTCACTGTTCGACAAAGAAGCAGACCGGCTGATGCTTTCAGACTGAGATATGGACGTGCTTTCCTTTGTCGAAGCACTTGCACTATCGGAAGCACTTGCACTATCGGAAGCACTGACACTATCGGAAGTACTTGCACTGGTCGAAGCACTCAAACTGTCTGACATACTCAGCGAGTTTGAAGTTCTCTGACTCTCACTGCTCGACAAAGAAGCAGATCGGCTGATGCTTTCAGATTGAGATACGGACGTGCTTTCCTTTGTCGAAGCACTTGCACTATCGGAAGCACTTGCACTACCAGAAGCACTGACACTATCGGAAGCACTTACACTACCGGAAGTACTTGCACTGGTCAAAGCACTCAAACTGTTTGACATACTCAGCGAGTTTGAAGTTCTCTGACTCTCACTGTTCGACAAAGAAGCAGACCGGCTGATGCTTTCAGATTGAGATGCGGACGTGCTTTCCCTTGTCGAAGCACTTATACTACCGGAAGCACTTACACTACCGGAAGTACTTGCACTGGTCAAAGCGCTCAAACTGTCTGACATACTCAGCGAGTTTGATATTCTCTGACTCTCACTGTTCGACAATGAAGCGGACCGGCTGATACTTTCAGATTTTCTTTCGGAATCCCGTTCGGACGCACTCGCACGGATGCTGTTTGATTCAGAGACATTCGAGATACTTTCGGAACGAACGCTGTTGCTTAGACTTGCCGATGCCGAAAGACTTGTCGATTTGCTTGTACTTGCGCTCGTCGATTCACTCTCTAAACTGCTGCTCTGCGATGCAGATTCCGATGCTGCGCTTTCAGACTGAGAAATTACCGATGACAGACTTACGGATGCAGAATCGCTTGCACTACCTGACTGCGATGTTTCCTCAGACAGACTATCGGATGCACTTTTGTTGCTGGCTATACTGATAGACTCACTTGCGCTTACAGATACGGAATTGCTGTATTGCTCCGATTGCTCCGTCGAATGCAATTCACTAACCGAAGCAGATCTCGAAGATTGATTGGAAATATCCTGAGACAATGAATGGCTGCTACTCTCTGAAGCACTTTCGGTACGCTGGCTTTGCGAAGCAGATGAGCTAGTACTGTTGCTTGCGGTTACACTATCTTTCTGCGAAAGCGACAAACTCGAACATAATGACGCCGATTCGCTTTGCCTGGTTGAAACAGACTCTGACGTTGACTGGGACATGGATGCCAGTTCACTGACACTCCCCGCTTCACTTGTGTAATTAGCTTCCGGTGTGATGGTAACCACACCTCTATTACTGCTTTCCGCTCCCTGACTGCTCTCCGCCACTGTGGGATGAATCGTATACCTAAATATCCCCCTACTCCAGTGATCTGCAGTGCTACTCGAAGTCGCCTGAACACTGACCACAACATTGGCAATGGCTTTGCCCCATTCTTGATATTTACCTAGGGACGTATCAAAGGAGACAGTAACAGTGCCATTTACATTGATCTTTTCTGTTGTGGAATAGCTGTCGCCCCAGTATCTACCTTTATAATCAATGGTTGTAATATTAGAACCGAGCGCCCTTTTTTTATATCTATTTGCTTGATCAGCTTCACTATATGAATCATTATTATTGTAAAATCCATTATTTACATTATTAAATTCATATGTATGTCCCATAGCATCTGTAATTGATATATTTTCAGGTGCCTTGGCGCCGCCGACAACATTTAAATAAAATCCAAAATACTGCTGGCTATTATTCCATTTCTTGCCATCCTTTGCCTGGTATTTAAACTCCCAATGGATGTTTCCGCTTTCAAGGTCGAGCGTTCCCGTTACATTCTTAATAGTATTTTTTTCATCCCTATCGATATATTCAAATACCTTGACTTCTTTTACTTTTTCAATGCCGGCTGTTTCACTCGCAGAAGCGGAAGTGCTGGTACTTACTGATGCCGATTCAGAAGAGGATGCAGATACAATCTGACTTTCAGAACCCGAAGTACTGTTCGACAGACTCTGACTGTCTGATAATGATACAGAAGTTTCGACGGAAATGCTTCCGCTCTGGCTGTTCGAGGCAGAATCAGAAACGCTTTCCGAAACCAGCTGACTCTGATGTTCGGAACCTGCCGCAGATTCCGACACAACAGTACTTGTCTGTGCAGACTCCTCCAGTGAAGTTGAGGTTGAACGACTTGCGGATTCTGACACAGCGCTGTTGAGCATGCGTCTGCTTTCTGAGGCTGAAGCAGATTCACTTACACTCTCACTTGCTGAAGCAGATTGTGTTTGAGAAGCCATTGTGCTGCCGGAAACCGAATCCTGCAGACTATCACTTTCCCGGAGGCTTGCCGACGCAGAAAGTGAATCACTGTCAGAGGCAGACTGACTCGATAGATCATTTGAGGCTCCTTCAGAGGCAAGTCTGCTGGCTGTTTCGGACAGACTTTCAGAATCCACCTTATCCTGATTGCTGTTGACGTCAGACATCGACTGACTGGCTTTCTGAGATTGTGCGGCAGCCTCCCCGGCAGAAACCTTACTGTCTGCTGAACCTGTCAGTCTTTCATTGGATGTTTCCGATCCGGTATCAGATTCCGAGACGGATAATGCCTTTGATTCCGAAGCAGTTGCCTGTTCCAGTACACTTTCGCTCGTCCATCCGGATTCGGAAAGATTTTCAGCCTCAGCAGCATATACCTTATTCCCCTGACCGAAAATCGCGGTTCCGCCCAAAAGAGCGCCTGTCGCGGCGACTCCTTTTAGAAGAGTATGTTTTCTCTTTCGATTAACAATCTTTGTTAAGCTTTTTTTCTTTCTCTTTTTCATCGTTGATACACCTGCCTAAAGTCATCTATCGCTGTCATGCCTGTTGAAGTTGTTGGACTTCTGCAATCGTATAACCAGAACGATATTAGATACTATTAATTTTGCTTTTCGATTATAGCACCTCTCCTGTGAAAATGTGTGAAGAAACTGTATCCATCGTCCATACGATCCGGATCGCCGGAAATCCGGCATCGGGATACTGAGCCCCCTTAATATTGAAATTTGGAAAAATGAACCTGGAATGACAGAATGCCGGCATCAGCGTCACAAAATTTTGAGACGCCGTGATCCACCTGTATCACTGCGACTAGGCAGTTATCAATTGCGGCGTAAAACCCACAGGCTTGCCCGTGGGATCAGTCAGAAGCTCACCACCTTACGTGGAGGGCATCTGACATTCGAACAATTCCCGGTACGTGTCTGTTCTCTCACTCATGGCAGCCTGATGCTGCAGCGACAGTGCAGCGGGCAGACGGTCCGGATCTGCGGCAAGCGAGCAAAGATCCGATGCGTCGTGAAAAATATGTTCTTTCGCGACGTACCGGTGTTGATGAATGGTTGTCTCAAAGCCCAGAATCAGCTGATTATTCAGAAAAGCTCGCCTTACGCTGGAGAGAATTTCACCGCCATGATTGATGTCGAAATAATAATCACATCTGCGGAACAGTTCGTTCACTGTTTTCTCCTTTACCACAGGATACAGCCTTACATTCGGATAGCGTCCGAATGCCAGAAGGCGGGCAGACATTTCCGTGACCGCCGCAATGTGGAACACCATCTGAGGCAGACGCTTCACCACCACTTCAAGCTCTTCGATCTGATCGGAGTTTGTGCAGATCAGAATATCAGGGCGGCAATGATTTTCCCTTTCAAAGGGATAGACAAAGCCCAAAGGCCGTACCCATTCCTTTGGAGCACCAAGCTTGATCAGTTTCTGCCGGCTGGCCGGATTCTGTACATAGATCCTGCGGGTGTGCGAATGTCCGTTCAGGATCATCTGCATATTTCCGGGAATATCTTCGCGCGGGCCCTCCTGCCAGAACAGAAAACTGTCTGATGGAAAGCGCTCGCTGACAAAGAGCGGCGTTGACAGCGAATTATAAAAGATGCGCTGCCCGTCCGCCTTTAACTCACGAAGCATTTCGATGACGAGATCCGTCCGGCTTTTATAGATATACGTTTTATGATTGCGGGTGACGATAATGTCGCCGGTCACATCGTTCTCCACCACGCATTCCTGGCCGTCATCATTAAACCACGAACGGCAGAACCGCTTCCCGCTTCGATTAAAGACCGTTCTCGCATACAGGAGTCCGTGACAATCGTAATGGTCGGTGCAGCGGACAATGCCCTGATCGTCCAGCCAGTCCACCTCACTGACCAGCCGGCGATGCGCCGGCTGCGCATAAAAAATACGGCCGCGGAGATGATGAAGATCATGGATCTCGCCGCCGCTGCCTGTACTGCTGATTTCCCAGTAATCCGGCAGTTCGATCTGATTGAAATAACGCGGACTCCCTGCCTTCCAACCGGCATGCAAGATACGATATGCATTCACGGCCTTTGTATTGCTGCGATCTTTCGCACTGAAACCGTTCAAGCCGGCACCCTTCTCACCAGATTTCTTTTTTTCAGGATCGCTGCAGAACCACCGGAAAACGGAAAGGACATCCGGCGGTTGAAAGCCCTTGTCCTCAATCACGACAACAGGTCCGGCAAAACCCGCACAGCGAAAGGACTGCTTCAGCATATCAGCCATCTCATCGTAACGATCAAGCAGCAGAATGCCGTCAGTCACTCTTACCCCGGCAGAGGCATTTCCATCGATCGGATCATTTGGTGACATACCGGTACAAGCATTTCTTTCTGCCAGATAATTTATTTCTACATCGGTATGAGCATTTATTTTAACCGGATCACTTTTTTCCATTTCCGCATCACCTTTTCTGTCAAATAAGATTGTGCAACCGCATAGGAATGTTTATGAAAGGAGGCACGGTCGGCCATCTGAAAATATTTCACCACAGCCGCGGAGAGGCCCTCCACATGCTCCGGTATGGACATATCCTCGTCCACGGGAATCAGATAGCCATTTCTGCCGTCGTCGATAAAAGTCGGATTCCCATACGGAACATCAAAGCCGATAATGGGCAGACCGCTGCCGACGGCTTCCATCAGACTCAGGCCAAAGCCCTCACTGGTCGACCCTGACAGATAGAGTTCATAATTTCGATAGACATCGGTCATATCGTACTGCCCCATCAAACGGATATAGTCATCCGCCTGATTCTCCCGGATCAGCTGCAGGAGCCGCTGCTGTTCGCTGCCCTCACCGTAGATGTCCAACGTAAGCTCCGGGATCTCCCTCTTCGCCTTCACACAGGCCTCAATGACCCAGTCCACATGCTTCTCCGATGCCAGCCGGCTGGCAGTCACAATAGAAAAAGGCTTCCGTGCGGTGTCCGGATAGCGGAGCTGTTCCAGACTGCCCACCGGAATCGTGCGGATCTCAGGTACCTCTCCCGTGTACTTCTCGAACTGGGCGCGCATGAGATCCCGCTGCGCATTAGTAGAAGTGATAAAAAAAGAAATATGCCGCGACATATCAAAGGAATACTCATAATAATTGTTCCAGAGAATATTCCGGTCATCGGTACTTCCGACGCTGTAATGATCCGCATGCACAACGATGCCGACCCTGGCAGGTGCACAGTTCTGCAGAATTGCCTGCCCGATGCCGGTCGTCCGGTCAATGATGACGACATCCCTGTGGTTCAGATGCAGACACCGGACCAGATACCCGACCAGCTCCTCCTTGGAATATAAGATCTGATCGGGAAAACGATACATGACATCGCCGTCATCAGTGATTTCCTCATACGCGACAGAACCGTCTGTATTGAAAAAACGGCGCAGATACAGATGAGCCTTATTGTCAAGCGGAGCATAATATTCCGAATAGATCCGTCCGTAGGTAAAATAATCCTTGCGGATCAGACGGCCGCCGGACACATATTCCACACGATGCAGAAGGTTCTCCTGATCGTTGACAAAATAAAGCGTGCAGAAATCATGATCTGAAAAAAAGAGACGGCCGATTTTTCCGGTCCGCTGCACACGGTAATCGACATTCGCGAGAGTTTCCTGAAAATCTTCCAGCGTATAAGTGACCGGCGCCGTACGAAAATCCGTAAAAAAAGTATAGAGCCACAGGATTTCCTTATCCTTGAAGCCCATCTTCTTCGTATAATGTTCGATGTTCTCCCGCGGAAACATATCCGTGAAAATAAAACGGGCAGGCTCATCGATGGCGCGCAGCATGCGCGCCCGATACAGCTGGGCGTACTCTACGCCGCTGGAAGCCCAGCCGATGCCCAGGTTGAAATTGTAGATCATCGCTCTCCTCCTGTCTCACATTTATGTCCTATGATCATCAACAAAATCGCAATGCCTCTCGCGACATCTATAAGCGGAAGAAAATTGAACGCTAATTCTCCGGAGATTTACAAAATAACGCATTTTCTCTGATCCGGGTATTTTCCTTCATATGTGGAAGGCTCAATAAATAAAATAACATACCTGAGCCAACCCAGACTCCTACGATCACCCATTCTACACCAGACAGCGAACAATTTCCAACCGGCAGGTATAAAGACACAAAGAACAGCGAGATTATGACGGCGATTATTCCTACGATCATCCCATGCTTTACCCTGAAGGGCCTGGGCAGGTCTTTACAGGTTATTCTTAGAATCACAAAGGAAATGGTGACCATTAAATAGGCGATTACGGTACCGAATGCGCTTGCGTCAACAAACCACCCGAGAGAATTTTTCCCAAGAAGCGGTGTCAGGATCGTAATGACGCCGATGAATACAATCGCATTTCCCGGTGTATGATATTTCTTGTGAAGCTTCCCGAAGAAGTCCGGAAGCATCTTAGCCCGGCCCATCGAATAAAGAACTCTTGTTGCGCCGATAATAAAGCCATTCCAGCTGGACAGAATTCCCATAATCGCTGTAACAACAATCAGTTTACCTGCAATCGGACGATTTGCCGCATAATTCACAGCGTTTACCACAGACAATCCCTCTCTGCCAAGGATCTCATTCGGTGCCGCCAAGGAACTGGCAAGAATAATCATGATATACCATCCTGCAGCTAAAAGGATGGATGCCACAATGGCAGCAGGTATCTTTTTTAGCGGAAGATTCATTTCCTCCGCCACCTGTGGAATAACATCAAAGCCGACAAACATAGCCGGAACAGCCAGAACCACAGAAAACATCCCGTTTGCTGACGTAAACAGCGGTTTCATATTCTCAATAGAACCATTCATGCCGCTGATAATCGCGAAGGCAATGCCGCCGACAGCCAGTATTGTTGTGACCACCGCCTGAAAAATTGTGGAGGTCTTAATCCCCTTTGTATTGATTATGCACAATAATGCTCCGACGCATACAGGGATTACCAGCCAGGTCGCATATACATCAAATCCGGCGATGGTCCAAAGATAACCATATCTCGGGATCGTAATCAGGTAGTCAATCGCTGTAACCAGCGCCGGTCCCTCCCATGCAGCGACACCAATATATGCAAAAGCAATCATCCACCCGGAGAACCATGCCCCGTGGTAGCCCAATGCCTTATAGGTAAAAACGAGTTCTCCTCCGGAATAAGGCAATGCGGGAGTAAGCTCGCAATAGGTCAGGCCGACAAAAATACAGAGAACGGCGCCAATGACAAACGCAAGCACCGCACCAATCGTTCCGCCCCGGTCAACCCAATTTCCGGTAAGTGCTACCCATCCCCATCCTATCATCGTGCTGAAGGCGAGAACAAGAACATCCTTAAATTTTAAATTCCTGTTCAGGGTTTCTATGGATCTGTCCTCCTAATAAACTCCTACCCAATTCCTACTCAACCATCGGATTGACTGACTTACAAACTGACAATAGGGAAATTATCACTGTTCCGCAGCATGCTCCGAACACATCCAGCCAGACATCTGCGATCTGTGGACCTCTTCCGCTGAAAATCTGGATGGTCTCATCGATGAACGCAATGTAAAAAGCATATCTTACAGAAGTCAGCATCCTGCCGTGCAGCAGCCGAGAAAACCTGTTTATGAGACTTTCACTTCTTTCGGGATCCGTTCCGCAAGCTGCCCCGGCATCAGAAGTTGTCCTACATGCTGCCGCAGCATCAGAAGTTGTCGTACACGCTGCCACAGTGTCAGAAAATCGGACATTCTGATACAGTCTGAGCTCTGTCCCCAGTATGAAATACTCGGTAAAGTGGGCTATTTTTCTGATCAGATGGTTCGTCACCCGGTCCCTGCCTACGATAACCGATAAAACCGGATACAAAATCTTCAGAAAAAAACCACTCTCATCGGCCGAGGCTGGCCTTGGCACCATGGAGTGGCCCCAGATAAAAGCAAGGGTAAGGAATATGATAATCGTGATGACTTTTCGTTTCATAATGTGTGATTTATATACTACTTACAGACTTATCAAATGTCAGGAACGAAGTTTTTCCAGTGCCTGGTCTATGGTAAGTCCTTGTGCTGTGATCTCTGCCATCACTTCGTCCACACGCTGTTCATTCAGTTCATCTTCGATCTGCTTTATCTGATCGTCTATTACCTGAAGTTTCTGTGTATACTTTACCTGATCTTCCTTTAACTTTTCCAGTTTGCTCTGCAATACCTCTGAGCGACTGCGACGTGTACGTTTTCCTTCTGCCATGTTATTCCCTCCTCCACACCAAAAAATAATCTGTGACTTTATTAAAGAAAATACAATAGGTGTCTCATTAAATTCATATTAACATAAGGAAACAGCCTCTACCAGATTTAATATGAATATTCCGGTGCGCTGAAAGCGCCTGTCCGGCATTCTTCAAATAGGGCTTGCAAAAACAAAATAATCCATTGGATTTATCCTAGAATTTATCTATAATCATAATACCAAGGAGGTACTCATTATGATTATTGACACTGATAAAACTGTTTCGATGACAGAAGCTAATCAGAACTTCTCCAAGGTTGCCCGTATGGCAATGGAATATGGTGACGTCACGATTCTGAAAAACAACAAAGTTTTTCTAACTGTCCACTATGCTCCACAAGATGATTCTGTAAAAGCTGCATCTGATGCAGATGTGCTCGCTTCCTCAGCAAAGCTATTAAAACGAAACAAACTTTCTATAATGCTACCATCCTTCCTAACTGAGATTCACATCCTCAGTTACGGCACATCTTACCGTAGACTTTTGCACATAGCAACCTATTTTTTGCGGTCTTTCGGATGCCCCATCTTCTCCTTCACTTCATCCGGCACATCGATCAATCCGAACCGATAGAACATTCCGTAGATGTAAGTCACTCCCCGGATATCGCCCAGAGCTTTCGGGCGGTCTACCACTTCTCCTTTAATATTCTTCAGCGCCAGCAGCACTGAACTCCATGCTAGACTTTTACTCTTCTCCCGGCGGTCGATCCACAGCTCTTTTGTGTACTCACCGTTCCTGCCTTTTTTAATTTCGTAAGAGAATGGCATTCCAGAGTAGGTTTTAAATCCTACCCCGGCATAGGACACAACCATGCCCCAGAAGTTTTCTTCTGTCGGATCAACCCTCCACCGCTTCATTGCTCTGTATCTCCGCTGCCGCTCTGCTCCGACACTGATCTTCCCTTTTTCTGCTGTGCTTGGGAAGTACACACCTTTCCGATATGGCAGGTACGAGGTGACGGAGGCTTTGGAAAGTTTCAGAGTGTTTGCAGTTGAGAGTATGGAGGTTTTGTAGTCTTGTGTTTCACGGTATTCTTGAAAGGCAGCTTGCACCTTCTCCGCCATTTCAGATTCATACACATCGGCCGTGATGAGCAGCTTTCTTACTTTGATTGGATTTAATCCCAGTTCTTCGCCGATGGCCTGCAAGGACATCTCAGAATCATAAAGTGCCACAGCACTTTCCAGCTGCTCTTTCAGATTTTTCCCGGCATCGTACTCTGGCTTCAACTTCTTCCGGCCACCGCCTGGTTTTCTTGTTTTCTTCATTTTACTCATGCAGCTCCAACGGCAGTCCGTCCGGGTCATGGAAGAAGGTCATCTTCTTGCCGGTGTAATCATCCACACGAATTGGCTCACATTCAATTCCTACCTCTGCCAACTCATTCACTGTCTGCTCCACGCTCTCCACACAAAATGCAAGGTGACGCAGCCCACAGGCCTCCGGGTGGTTCACACGCTTCGGCGGGTTTTCTTCTGCAAAAATCTCCAGCTCTGTGTGTTCGTTAACACGCAGATCCAGCTTCCAGTCTTTACGCTCTGGGCGATAGTTTTCTCTGATAACAGAGAATCCCAGCTTGTTCACATAGAAATCCTTAGCTGCTTCATAGTCAGATACAATGATTGCAATATGATGTATTTTTGATAAATTCATTTTATGTCACACTCCATTTCTTTTATTTCCGTTATAAACTATATAGCGACCTTCAAAAAAACCGTGTGAACTTCTGGAGTTCAGTTTGTCCACACGGCCGATCTTATTTCAGTTTTTCGAGGATTTCGTCCGCACTCATGCCGCTGGCCAGCAGCTTCTTCAGCACAGCCTCTGCTTCGGTCTTCTTAGCTTCTTCAGCGGCCTTAGCATCTACCTGATTATTCCGGCCCCTTCGGAGCCATCTGTCCGGACTTTGAGAGCCACCATTCCGGAGAATGAGAGCCACTGATTCCGGAGTTTTGGAGCCACTCTGACGGTTCCTGTATCATACGTTCCTTTATACTGTTTGTGCACGCTTCAGCGTGACTACAGATAAAGGAGGGTCACCATTATGACCAAGTATCGTGAGATCCTTCGGCTCAAGAGCCTGGGATTTAGTGACAGAAACATTGCACGCAGCTGCAGTGTTTCACGTAACACAGTCAGACGCGTGATCGATAAGGCGACTGAGATGGATATCTCATGGCCTCTCGATTTCGGCATGACTGACGGTGCGCTCGAGGAGCTTTTGTTCCCGAGCGACAAGTCGGCGACAGACAGACGGCTTCCCGACTATAACTACATCCGCAAAGAACTCTTGCGGAACGGTGTCACAAAAAAGCTTCTGTGGATCGAATACTGCGAGGAATGCCGGCAGGCCGGCGAAGAACCTCTCATGTATTCCCAGTTCTGCGAATACATCCGCAGGGATGAACAGAAGCGCCGTGCAACCATGCACATCCCCAGAAGACCGGGTGAGCAGATCGAGGTTGACTGGGCGGGAGATCCCGCGCACATCATCGATCCGGATACCGGTGAACTCACCGACTGCTGGCTGTTTGTAGGCGTTATGACCTACAGCCAGTACACGTTCGTCGAAGCATTTATGAACGAACGGACCGGGAACTGGATCAAGGCCCATGTCCACATGTTTGAATTCTTCGGCGGCACTGCACCGATGATTGTGGCCGATAACTGTACAACAGCGGTCGATCACAAAAAGAGTGACTGGTATACACCGGTACTCAATACGACGTATCACGAAATGGCAGAGCACTATAATGTCGCGATCCTGCCGGCTCGTGTGCGCCGTCCCAAGGACAAACCGAATGTAGAAGGCTCCGTAGGCAAGATATCCACCTGGATCACTGCCGCTTTACGGAATGAGCAGTTCTTTTCGCTGGCGGGATTAAACGTCGCCATCCGGAAGAAGCTCGATGCCTACAACGCCAGACAGTTCCAGAAAAAGGAATGCAGCAGGCGCAGTCTGTTTCTTGGGGAAGAACAGCCATTACTGGCACCTTTGCCTGCCACACCCTTCGAACTGGCCGAATGGAAAATCGCCACCGTACAGTTCAACTATCACATCGCAGTAGACGGTATGTTCTACTCAGTGCCTCATCAGTATATCAAAGATAAGGTCGATGTGCGGGTGACAGACACAACGATTGAAATTTTTTATCATCACGATCGGATCGCTTCCCATCGTCGCCTTCACGGCAGGAGCGGCCAGTATTCCACGGTCACGGCGCACATGCCCGATGACCACCAGAAATATCTGGAGTGGAACGGCGATCGTTTCCGCAGGTGGGCGGATCAGATCGGGCCAAACACACGAAAGGCGGTTGATGCAATCCTTACCTCCGGCCGGGTCGAACAGCAGTCATACAGGAGCTGTATGGGACTGCTGCGGCTGGCAGACAAGCATACTTCCTAGCAGCTTGAAAAAGCCTGTGAGCGTGCATTGTCCTACAGTGGCAAACCCAGCTACAAAAGTATCAAAAATCTCATCACTGCTATGAAGCAGAAACCGGATGCTTTGCCATCTGATGAAGAAACCAAACCGCGCGGCATTACCAGAGGCGCCAGATACTACGGAGGTAACAGATCATGACCAACGAAAGCACTATTAACAAGTTGATTGAAATGCGACTTACTGCTATGGCTGACACGTTCCGCATACAGAAGGACGATTCCTCTATGAAGGATGTCCCCTTTGATGATCGTTTCGGCATGCTGGTCGATGTTGAATATACCAGCAGGAAAAACAACCGGTTAAAACGCCTGATTCGTAAGGCGGATTTCGAGCAGCCGGATGCTTCTGTCGCGGCAATCGATTACCATTCCGGAAGGAAGCTTAATAAATCCCTGATCGAGCGGATGGCGAACTGCGAATACATCACAGAGTGCCGCAACATCTTCATCACTGGCGCAACCGGAAGCGGTAAAACCTACATGGCCTGTGCCTTCGGTATGGAAGCCTGCAAGCAGTATTACACAGTACAGTATGTCCGCCTTCCGGATCTGCTCCTTGACCTGCAGGCGGCGCGGGACGCCGGGAACTTTCAGTCCGTCCTGAAGAAATACACCAAACCGGTTCTGCTGATCATTGATGAATGGCTTCTTCTGAAACTCACAGAGCCAGAGGCCAGGAACCTGTTTGAGCTGATCCATAAACGACGGAAGAAATCTTCCACGATCTTCTGCTCTCAATTCCGGGAGTCAGAATGGTATCAGCAGATCTGCGGCGGAGAGAGCACTCTTGCCGATGCGATTATGGATCGTATTGCCTACGACTCCTATAAGATTGACATCGAGAGTGCTGATCCTACCAAAGACATTTCTATGAGAGAAGTCTACGGATTGGATCCCGCACAAGCCAAGTAACAGTGTAATGCAAGTTGGGGTGGCTCCGTCAGTCCGGACAGGTGGCTCTCGCCACACCGGACAGGCGGCTCCGCCGCCCCGCAATATTCAGCTTCACGTAGTCGGTGAAGCTCTTAAGGCTCCCAGTTGGAAGTGAAATCACCACCGGGAAAATCTCGCCTTCGCGCACAAGATAGAGCATGTGGCGGTTCTTGCAGGCCTTGGACTTGTTCCCGCCGGATCCAAACTTGTTATAC
>NZ_JBQKFT010000037.1:0-14244 GCF_052119185.1 Bilifractor sp. LCP19S3_H10 | reverse complement strand
GATTCTTCCTCGACCACTTCGGCCTCTTCCGGTGATTCTTCCTCGACTACCTCGGCCTCTTCAAACCGGGTCCCGGTCTTAACCCCTGTCCTGTCAGAGACCTTCTCCTCCACAATCTCAGCCTCTGCTTTCGGAGTCTCGATTTCGACAGCCTCTGTCTCTTCCACAGGTACTGCATCTCTCGCAGCCCCTTCCGCTTTTGTGGGAGCTTCTGCTTTTGCAGGAGCCTCAGCCTTTACTGTGCCTGCCTCTTTTGCAGAAGCCTCAGCTTTCGCGATGCCTGCCTCTTTCACAGGAGCTTCGGCTTTCGCATCACCTGCCGTCTCCTTCTTCGCAGCTCCCGCTGCGATTTCGCTCGAGAAGGATCCCGCTGTCTCAGCGAGGAATGCATCCAGATTAAAATCTCCGGTATTCATTTTCCTGCTGGTTCCTTCTCTGCGCGCCTTCTCAGCCGCGGCAGCTGCCGGCGTCAGTTTTCTCTCTGAAACAGAATTCTGCTGTTTCAATTCCGGATTATTTGACGGTCTTGCACTTCTGCCGGCACGCGAAGCCTGCGATTCGTCAGCGCTTCTCTCGATGTCCGATCGCAGATCTTCATCTGAAGCTCTCTCTGTATCGGCTGTCCGCCCGGCATCTGAAGTTCCGCGGAGATCAGATCCCGCATACCGGCCCGGATTTCTTCCGGAATCGACGGTCGCATTCTGATCCCGATTTCTTCCGGAATCATCACTTTCCTCTGTAAAGGAGTGTATTACGTGATGGAAGCCCTTCTCCAGTCTGTCCTTGAATTCCACGGCCGCGGACTCCGCCGGATGTTCCTGCTCCGAACGCTTTCCTCTTCCGGAAACCTGATTTTCTGACTCCAGAGAACCAGCGGCTTCCCCGCGATTTCTGTCACGCTTCACGAATGACGATGATTCCGGAACTTCCCTTTCCTCTTCCTTAAATATCCCGGCTCTCGCGGAAGCATCCTCCTCTGTGCTCTCTGTATCCTCAGAAGCCACAACGGCACTCTGCTCCTGTTTCCGGCGGTTTGCCGCTGCCTTCATCCGGTTATAGTTCTGCTCCTGTGAAGGTGTCAGAGCCGCGTACTGCTTCTTAAGCTCCATGGCCTTCATGACATATCTGCCCTCGCTGAACCACAGAATCAGGTCGTCGCAGGTTTCCACGCATTTCTTTGTATCACCTGCCTTCGAATACAGGACGGCAAGCTCATAAGCCCATCGCTCGGTATACTCCCGTTCCTTGTATTCCTCCAGCACATCGATCTGTGCCTCCAGCGGCGCGCCCTTTGCCTTGAACAGCTTATACTGCAGAAGGCAGCGTGAATTGTCGTTTTTGGCGACCTTGGAAAACTCCCGGAAATATTTTTCCGCCTCGTCGATCTGGTTCAGACGGATGCAGACCTCTACCAGGCGGTACAGAATATTCCGCCCGATCGAAGCGCGGCTGTACGCCAGAACCAGAATATCCTTAGCGCTCTCATAGTCCTTATTTACTTCATATACATCTGCCACCATGTTCAGGGTGTTAATGCTCTTGACACGGCGCCAGTCAATCGAATCGACGATGCTCAGGGCGTTTTCATAATCCTTCTCCCTGACATAAGCCGTCAGTTCGTCTAATTTCTGATGATATTCCTCTTTATCCAAGGTTTATCGCCTCCCGTTTATCTTATCTATACTCCTTGAAATCCCTTATCCATGCGCTGCCTGCGCTCCCCGGGCACAACTGGTTATTCCG
This sequence comes from Bilifractor sp. LCP19S3_H10, assembly GCF_052119185.1. Taxonomy (NCBI): domain Bacteria; kingdom Bacillati; phylum Bacillota; class Clostridia; order Lachnospirales; family Lachnospiraceae; genus Bilifractor; species Bilifractor sp. LCP19S3_H10. The sequence goes on along the minus strand of NZ_JBQKFT010000037.1, from coordinate 12,501 downwards.
GTGAAACCTCTCCACGAAAATCAGATGATTTCACTTCGATCTTGTCAAGCTTCCAGATGTCATCGACATATTCCTGGATGGTGCGGTCCGAGCTGAACTTTCCGGAATGTGCAATATTCAGAATTGCGCTCTTGTACCACTCCTCCGAATTGCGGTACTTGGATTCCACGCGTTCCTGAGCGGCCGCGTAGGACTTGAAGTCCGCGAGAATGAAGTAAACATCTGCGCGGTTTCCGTTCTGCGGGTACAGAAGGGAATTGTAGATGTCCCGGAACATCTCCATGTCTCCGTTGGAATACATGCCGTTGATCAGCTGCATGAGAACCTGACGGATATCGGCGTCGTTGTTGAAATACTGCATCGGATCATAGCCGCCGTTTTTCTCATAATCGATGACCTGCTCAGCAGTCAGTCCGAAGATGAAGGCGTTATCCTCGCCGACCTCATCGACAATCTCTACATTTGCGCCGTCCATGGTTCCCAGCGTCAGCGCACCGTTCAGCATGAACTTCATATTTCCGGTTCCGGATGCCTCCTTGCTCGCGGTGGAAATCTGCTCGGATACATCCGCCGCCGCAAAAATAATCTCCGCGTTGCTCACGCGATAGTCTTCGATGAAGACAACCTTGATCTTGTTCTTGATGCTCGCGTCATTATTGATCACATCCGCCACATTATTGATCAGCTTGATGATCTTCTTTGCGCGCTCATAGCCCGCACTTGCCTTCGCTCCGAAAATGAAGGTTCTCGGATAAAACGGAAGTTCCGGATGCTCCTTGATCTTATTGTACAGATACATCACATGAAGAATATTCAGCAGCTGGCGCTTATACTCATGCAGTCTCTTTACCTGTACGTCGAAGATGGAACGGGGATCGACCTCGATTCCGTTGTGCTCCTGAATATATTTTGCCAGACGAAGCTTGTTCTGGTACTTGATATTGCTGAATTCCGCCTGCGCCTTCTCATCATCCGCATAGATGGCAAGCTTGCTGATCGTGGACAGATCTGTTACCCACTCCTTGCCGACGTGACCGGTTACCCACTCTGCCAGAAGCGGATCTCCGTGAAGCAGGAAGCGCCGCTGTGTGATTCCGTTTGTCTTGTTGGAGAACTTCCACGGATACATCTCATAGAAATCCTTCAACTCACGTTTCTCCAGAATCTCGGTATGAAGCTTCGCAACACCATTTACCGAGAATCCGCCTACGATCGCAAGGTTTGCCATCCGCACCTGGCCGTCGTAGATAATCGCCATGCTGCGGATCTTCTCATCGCTGTTCTGCGGATACTTGATCTTGACTGCCTCACAGAACCTGCGGTTGATCTCCTCGACAATCTGATAGATACGCGGAAGCAGACGGGAGAACAGCTCGATCGGCCATTTCTCCAGAGCCTCGGCCATGATGGTGTGATTCGTATAAGCGCAGGATTTGGTCACAATCTCCCAGGCCTCATCCCACTCCAGATGCTGCTCGTCCAGAAGAATCCGCATCAGCTCCGGGACGGTAAGCGTCGGATGTGTGTCGTTCATATGGAAGCACGCCTTCTCCGGAAGCTTATGAATATCATCATGTCCCTTCAGGAACTTCTTCACCGCGGTCTGGATGCTTGCGGAAACGAAGAAATACTGCTGCTTCAGGCGAAGCTCCTTGCCGGCCATATGATTGTCGTTCGGGTAGAGAACCTCGGTCAGCGTCTGTGCCAGATTCTCCTGCTCTACCGCCTTGTAGTAATCACCCTTGTCAAAGGAATCCAGAGAAAAATCATTGATGGCCTCCGCATCCCAGATACGCAGGGTGTCTACCACATTGTTGTTGTAGCCTACGATCGGAAGGTCGTAGGGAACGGCACGTACCGACTGATAGCCCTCCTGGTGGTAGTAATTTCTGCCGGTCTTCTCATCATAGTCAACCGCGACGTACCCGCCGAATTTGATCTCCTTCGCGTACTCCGGACGCTTCAGCTCGAAGGGGTAGCTTCCGTCCTTCAGCCAGTTGTCCGGCTTCTCAATCTGATACCCGTCCTTTATCTCCTGCTTGAACATGCCGTAGTGATAACGGATTCCGCAGCCGTAAGCGGTGTAGCCGAGGGTGGCAAGCGAATCCATGAAGCAGGCAGCCAGTCTTCCAAGTCCGCCGTTTCCAAGTGCAGGGTCTCTTTCTTCATCCTCGATGGCATCCAGATCAATTCCCATCTCATCCAGTGCCTGCTTCACCTCACCGTATGCGGTAAGCGCCAGAAGGTTATTGCCGAGATATCTTCCGGTCAGAAATTCCATCGACATGTAGTAAACGATCTTCGGATCATCCTTCTTCATGGTCTGCTGGGTCGCCATCCAGTTGTCGATAATGACATCCTTGACGACATAGCATACCGCCTGGTAGATCTGATGATTGCTTGCTTCCTCCAGAGTCGTCCGGAACAGTCTTCTGATCTCATCTTTAACTTCCTTCTTGAAATTATCTTTCTTGAATATCGGATTAAGCATTCTTTCCCCTTTCACTGAAAAAACACTGCCGGAGACTCACCGGCGTACCTACGGACAACGAGACAAACACACCTCGCGGGTTATCTTCTCCGCCGGCGCTCACCTCAATGAAACAGCCATACCATACATGGCGCCATAAAATATGGTCTGACAGCTGTACAGACCCCCGCGTCTCTCTGCTGCTTCGCAGCTTCTCTGGCTTACCTGACGCTGATATGACATTAGGGAGTCCGGCAGATCCGGGCTCCCAGAAATATCCTTACTGTTTCTCGACACCCAGAGTGACTTCCTCAGAATTGATCTTCCAATCCTTGGTATAGCCGGCCGTCTCGCCGATCACGATATCATCGGCCAGAACGACTCTGGAGATCTTTTCTTTGTTCGCCTTCAGAATGTCCGCGATATGACGGTTGCCCTTTGCGTAGACCTTGATGCGGTCCATAACCTCAAATCCGGCTTCCTTACGCATCGTCTGAATCTTGCTGATCAGCTCCGCGACGAAGCCCTCCTCAATCAGCTCAGGAGTCAATGTGGTATCCAGCATCACGGTCACGCCCTGATCGGCCTGCGCCACATAGCCCTCGGTCTGCGCGATATCAATGAGAAGATCCTCTCTTGAAAGAGAAATGCTCTGTCCGTCCACAGAAATCGTCAGCACACCGTTCGCGTTGAGTTCCGCTACCGCCTCTGCGCCGTCCAGCTCGGAAAGGGCTTTCCGGATGCCTCCGACCAGCTTGCCGTACTTCGGACCGACTGTCTTCAGCTGCGGCTTGATGCTGTACTCCACCTTCAGATCATCCGAGAATTCTACGGACTTTACATTCAGCTCATCGGTCACAATCTTGGTGTAGAAGTCATCCAGACGGAAGTCCGCCTTGACATACATTCTGGAAAGCGGCTGACGGTTCTTGATTCCGGAAGCATTTCTCGCGGCACGTCCGAGCACGACGATTCTCGTGACCTCACGCATGTTCTGCTCAAGCTCCTGATCAATCCACGCCTCGTTCACGGTCGGATAATCGCACAGATGAATGCTCTCCGGAGCACTGCTGTCCACGCTGCGGACGAGGTTCTGATAGATGTCCTCTGTCATGAACGGAATCATCGGAGCCGCTGCCTTGCAGAGCTCGACAAGAGCGGTATAAAGCGTCAGGTACGCATTGATCTTGTCCTGCTCCATTCCCTTCGCCCAGAATCTCTCACGGGATCTGCGCACATACCAGTTGCTCATGTCGTCGACAAAGGACTCCAGACTCTTCGCAGCCTCCGGAATCCGGTACTGATCGAGATCCGCATCCGTCTCCTTGATTGTAGAATTCAGACGGGACAGAAGCCATTTGTCCATGACAGAAAGCTTATTATAATCCAGCTTATACTTTGTCGGATCAAAATTATCGATATTCGCGTAAAGCACCCAGAACGCATAGGTATTCCAGAGCGTTCCCATGAATCTTCTCGAATACTCCATCACAGCTTTGTCATGGAACTTGTTCGGAAGCCACGGCGCGCTGTTAATATAGAAGTACCAGCGGATCGCATCCGCTCCGAACTTGCGCAGCGCGGACATCGGCTCCACCGCATTGCCCTTGGACTTGGACATCTTGTTGCCGTCCTTGTCCAGCACAAGGCCGAGCACGATTACATTCTTGTACGCAGGCTTGTTAAACAGCAGTGTGGACTCGGCATGCAGAGAATAGAACCAACCTCTGGTCTGATCCACCGCCTCGGAAATAAACTGCGCCGGGAACTCCCTCTCGAACAGCTCCTTATTCTCAAATGGGTAATGAAGCTGCGCATAGGGCATCGCTCCGGAATCAAACCAGCAGTCGATAACCTCCGGCACACGGTGCATCTCGCCTCCGCAGTCCGGACATTTGATCGTGAACTGATCCACATAAGGTCTGTGAAGCTCGGTGTGCTCCGCGTCCGGATTTCCAGTCAGCTCCGCGAGTTCCTTTCTGGAGCCGACACAGATCTGCTTTCCGCAGTCCGGACAGGTCCATACCGGAAGCGGCGTGCCCCAGTAACGGTTTCTCGAGATACCCCAGTCCTGGATATTCTCCAGCCAGTTTCCGAATCTGCCTTCTCCGATCGTCGGCGGGATCCAGTTGATCTCCTTGTTGTTCCGCACGAGATCATCCTTAACGGCTGTCATCTTGATGAACCAGGACTCTCTCGCATAGTAAATCAGAGGAGTGTCGCATCTCCAGCAATGCGGATAATCATGTTCTACCTTCGGAGCCGCGAACAGAAGCTTTCTCTCGGAAAGATCCTTCAGGACCTCGGGATCCGCGCTGACCGCACCCTCATCCTTCATCTCGTGCTCGGTCGGCTTGCAGCGCATTCCCGCGAACTTTCCGGTCTCCGGCTTCAGGCGGCCGTGATCGTCTACCATCTGAACAAACGGCGCGTCATATTTTCTTCCGACGCGGGCATCGTCCTCACCGAATGCCGGTGCGATATGAACGATACCGGTACCGTCGGTCATCGTAACATAATCATCGCAGTACACGAAAAATGCCTTCTTGTGCTGCTTCGCGGCCGCATCCGCCGCGCACTGATACAGCGGCTCGTACTCCTTGTATTCCAGATCCTTTCCCTTAAAGGTCTCAAGGATCTCGTATGGCTTTTCTCCCTCCTCCTTTGCGACAGGGCCGAGAACCTTGTCCAGAAGAGCGACAGCCATGTAATAGGTATATCCGTCTGCGCACTTTACCTTCGCGTACGCATCTTCCGGATTCACACAGAGCGCGATGTTGGAGGGAAGCGTCCACGGCGTGGTGGTCCATGCCAGGAAATATGCGTCCTCTCCCTTTACCTTGAAGCGGACGATCGCGGTGCGGTCCTTGATGGTCTTGTAGCCCTGCGCAACCTCATGGGAGGAGAGCGGCGTTCCGCAGCTCGGACAGTAAGGAACAACCTTGAATCCCTTGTACAGAAGACCCTTCTTCCAGATTTCCTTCAGTGCCCACCACTCGGACTCGATATAATCATCATAGTAGGTAACGTAGGGGTTGTCCATATCGGCCCAGAATCCGACCTTGCCGGAAAACTGCTCCCACATTCCCTTGTATTTCCATACGGATTCCTTGCACTTCTTGATGAAGGGCTCGATTCCGTAGGCTTCTATTTCATCCTTGCCCTCAATGCCGATTTCCTTCTCAACTTCCAGCTCAACAGGCAGTCCGTGCGTATCCCATCCGGCCTTCCGGGGGACCTCATATCCCTTCATCGTGCGGTATCTGGGAATCATATCCTTAATCACACGGGTCAGTACATGTCCGATATGCGGCTTGCCGTTCGCCGTCGGCGGACCGTCATAGAACATATACATAGGATGCCCTTCATTTTTCTTTACACTTTTCTCGAAGATCCGGTTCTCTTCCCAGAACTTCTCTGTCTCTCCCTCTCTCTCTACGAAGTTGAGGTTTGTATCGACTTTTCGGTACATATCAGTAATTTCCTCCTTTGGTTTACAATGTTTTCTCGTCACATGTAAAAAACCATATATGCCTTTCAGGCAATCTATTATAAAAAGACGGCTGAAGCATTGTCAAGCCATTCCACTGGTTTCATGCCTTTTTTTGCGCCTTCTCGCGCGAAGTCCGTCCCGCTTGCTGCGGATCACATCCGCCTCAGCCTCACTGCTGATCTTGATGGTCTTCACCACGTAGACCCTTCCCTCATCGGTATGCTTCATCCGGATCTTTCCCTTCAGATAACCGTGCTCCGGACACCAGGCCACGCTGTAGTAGTTCCGCGAATTCACGGAAAACCAGCGCATCTTCTTCCTGGACTTCCTTCCGCATCTGCAGCAGTAGGTACTGCAGACCTCCGGATCCTTCATCGCTTCCTCCTTGGTTTTGAACTCCCTGGAGATGTATTTGCTGTACCCGTTATAAATCGTGTGGATTTCCTCGGTTTTCTTCTTCGGGTTCTGATACACGTCGATGGAGTCGTAGGCAAGCACAACATCCATATCGATCTTCTGAAAAATCAGCGCGGTATACCTGGCATCAGCCAGCGCCCGATGAAATTCCTCGTCCTTTCCGAGCTTCAGGTAATCAATCCCGTATTCCAGTGCTCTGCGGCTCTTCATGTCCTCGAACTGGACCGCGAACAGTTTCTGAACATCATAGTAATGAAGCGGTCCCTTCAGCAGTTCAAGCACCTGATAATATTTCATATTTCGCTGAAGCTCCGTCAGATCAACGGTGCCCCAGGTGCAGAAAATCGATTCCGGACCGGCCCAGGCCAGGAACTGCCGGACCGCATCCGGAAAATAATCGCCATTCTTCAGTTCTTCTCTGCCGATATGCACAATCTCCCGCGTGCGGTAATTCAAAGATTTGTAGACAACCGGCCGTATCACACGCTGAAACGTATCGACAATCTCCCGGTTCTCATCCAGCTTTACGGCCCCGATCTCAATAATCTCAAACGGAAGACGCTTCACCTCCCGGCTTTTGCCGTAGGGGCTCTGGTTCCACTCAAGATCAAAGACAATATAATTCATTGTTTCATGTCCTTTTTGCATAGATAGTTTTATCATAGCACATCCCTTTGTTGCCGCGCAATGCATACCCGCACTACTTTCTAAAGCTCCACCCGCCCAGTTACTGTTCGCCCCATCTATGTACGGCAAGAACTTAAGCGGTGCGTATACAGAAAACCGTCATGCCCGCAAGCGGCAATCATACTGACGACGAATTTCGCTGTGTCGCGGTGCGTATAAAGAAAAACTTTCCCGGGCAACAACAAAGAGGCTGCTCAAGCGTACCCGCTTTCACAGCCTCTTTCTGAATCAGTATTCAATTTCCGGATATATACCGGATCAGCCTTTCACGCCTCCGGCCGTAACTCCTGTTATATACCGGATCAGCCTTTCACACCTCCGGCCGTAACTCCTCCGACGATATACTTCGAGAGGAAGAGATATACGAAGATGACCGGGAAGATGGAGAAGGTGATGGACGCATATACCTGTCCCATGTCAAACTTCAGCCAGTCCGCGGAACGAAGCTCCGCGATCAGCACGGGAAGCGTCTTCATGCTCTCCTTGTGCAGAATCAGCGCGGGAGTGAAGTAATTGTTCCAGCTGTTGACGAAGGTGAAGATCGCCTGCACCGCGATTGCCGGTTTCATAAGCGGCATAACGATGGTGTTGAAGATCCGGAATTCACCGGCTCCGTCGATCCTTGCGGCCTCCAGAAGAGATCCTGGAAGATTCGAGTCCATGTACTGCTTCATATAGAAGAATACAATCGGCGACGCGACAGCCGGAACTACAAGCGGGAGATAGTGATCCATCAGATTCATCTTGCTGACCAGCTGTACAAAGCCAAGCGCGGACACCTGCGTCGGTATCATCATGATCGCAAGGATAAAGGTATAAATGGCCTTCTTGCCCTTGAAGTCATACGCGTGAATCGCATATGCGGTCATCGTGCTGAAATACGTGCTGCACAGGGCGCTGAGGCCGGCAATGATCAGCGAATTGAGCATGCCCCGCACGAAGGGAAGCGATCCGTGCAGCATATTGTACAGATTTTCAATTAAATGTGAACTCGGGACCGGTGTAAACCCTTTGCCCAGCTCACCGTTTGATCTGGTGGTATTGATGAACAGAATGTAGAACCAGATCAGACACAGGAAGGTCAGAAGGATGAGTATTATATAGGAAAAAATTCTTCTTCCTCTGACAGTTCCCTTCGCTGTTTTTTCTTCGTTATTTTGTACTGCAGCCATCTCCTGTCCCCTCCTTTCAGTCCTGCTTGTCCGCTGTTGTCTTGAACACAACCATACTCAGTAAACCGGTAATGATCAGCAGAATCACCGAAAGGGCACCGGCCATTCCGTAGTTCTTGCTGTACAGATGCTTATTCAGATACATGATAAGCGTCATCGATGAACGCATCGGATCTCCGCTTCCGTTCGTCAGGATCTGCGGAACATCGAACATCTGCAGGCCGCCGATCAGGGATGTGATCATGACATACACAAAAATCGGTTTCAGAATCGGCATCGTAATGCGGAAGAAAATCTGTCTCGCATTGGCACCGTCCACCTCGGCCGCCTCAAACAGCGACGAGTCGATGCCCAGCATACCTGCCATCAGGAGGATCGTCGTGTTGCCGAACCACATCAGGAAGTTCATAAACGCGACCATACCCCGGACGCTTCCGATATGAGACATGAACTTATAGGGCTTCGCAATCAGGTGCAGAGACATCAGAATCGAATTGACAGGCCCGCTGTCCGCAAAAAGGGTGAAGAACAGCATGGCAAACGCCGATGCCATGATCAGGTTCGGGAGATAGATCACAGTCTTGAAAAATCTCTGCGCTTTCAGGTGCAGGGACGGATCGGTGAACCAGGCTGCAAGCGCCAGCGAGACTACGATCTGGGGTACAAATCCAAGCACCCACATGATCATAGTGTTCGCGAAATACTTCGGCAGATCACCGCTCGTAAACAGCTTTGCGTAATTTGCAAGTCCGATGAAATTCGGTCCGATCTGCTTCAGACCCGATCTGTAATTTTCAAAAAAACTGTTGTAAATGGTAGAAACCAGCGGAATCATCTGAAAGATTACAAACACCGCCATAAAGGGTATCAGAAAAATATATCCGTACCGGTTATGCCTTTTGATCCTGCTTTTCTTATGCTTTTCCATACCCTGACCTCCCGACTCAAATGGCTCCGATTTATATCTGCGTATAAAAACGGGGATCCGTCAGAGCAGATCCCCGACCGGGACGACGGATCCTTAAGCTTTCACGGATCCATCGCTCCTTTCCTTTTCCTTCCGTCAGTCTACGCTGACATCCGGATATTTCTCCTGAATTGCGCTCTTGAACTGCGCCAGTGCATCGTCATAGGAAGCATTTCCGTCGAAATAGTTCTTCATCGCGGTCTGGAATTCCTCGTTGCATCCCTGATCGTAAATGGAGATGTTGCTCATATCTACCTTCTCAGCACCTGCTGACAGCATCGCGTACGGATTCTGTCCGCCGAGGATCGGGTTTCCGAAGGACTCGTCGCTTGCGAGAGCATCCAGAACGGTCTTGTTGTTTACACAGTCAGAATCATCAACAGCGATTTCCTTCATGATATCATCGTTTGTCGTCATGTTCAGGATGATATCCTTTACAAGCGTCGGGTTGTCGGTTCCGTTTGCCGCGCAGATCCATGTGCCGCCCCAGTAGAAGCCCTGCGGTCCTGTTACCAGACCCCAGCCGCCGTCCTTGCCGACGGATCCGTCCTCATCGCTGTGCATCGAGAAGTTGATCAGCCATGCCGGTCCGAAGTAGCAGAATACCGGAGTATCCTTGAAGAATCCCTTTGACCAGTCGTCGGACCACAGCTCATAGGAGTTCTCCTCGCCTGCGTCTACAAGAGCCTTGGAATCATCTGCCCATGCCTTGATGTTGTCATCAACGACAACCTTGCCGTCCTGAACCCACGGTCCGGAAACGTTGTTGGAATATACACGATAGGTATCCATAGCGGAGCACATCTGATAGCCCGCATCCTTTACCTTCTTGGCGGTCTCATTGAATTTGTCCCAGCTGGAAACCGCATCCTGAACCGCGTCCAGATCGTCTGTCCCGAGAACTTTCTTCGCGATATCACGGTTGAAGATCAGTCCTGCGGAGCATGCCTGCCATGAGGAACCGCGGATATCTCCGTTCGCGTCCGTCACGACATCTTTTGTATACTGATACTGTTTGGAGAGATCGTCATCGGTAATACCAAGGTCTGAGAGCTTCATCGCAACATCCGCGTCAGCGTCAATATACTTCAGCGCGTAATCCGCTTCTACCAGGAAAATATCAACCTTCTTGTCCGCTGATGCATCCGCGTTCTCAGGAAGTACGGTGTCCAGATTGTTCTGGTATGCGTTGTCATCAGAAGGAGTAACGGTAAATTTCACGGTAACGTCGCCGATCTTGCCGCCCTTCGTGGCATCATTCGGATCAGCAGCCTCAAATCCCGGATAGTGAGCCGCAAGACGATTCGCGAACTCATCATTCCAGCACTGGATATTCAGAACAGTTCCCTCTCCGGAAGCATCCGCAGACGAAGACGTTGCCTCGGCTGCCGAGCTTGAGGAAGCAGCCGTGGTCTCTTCCTCCGCACTGGAAGAAGCAGATGTACTTGCACTGCTTGCGGACGATCCGGACGAGGATGCCGCGGATGATGAAGCAGTGGAGCTGCTGCCGCACGCTGCCATCGGCACTACCAGTGCCGCCGCCATTGCAAGACTGAGTAATGTTCTCATACGTTTCTTCATGTTTTTTCCTCCCTTACATTAAATAGCTCTGCTGCAATAATTTGGATTTTAATACAGAGTTCTTTTTAGAAACGACAAGTTACCTCTACGTATGAATTACATCTGGGTGCAATATTATTGCCTGTATATCTGATCCGTGCTTTCGCTGCGGGGCTTTCTGCAGTTCAACCGCCCGTCTGACACATTCAAAGTGCTTACACGGAAGTCCCATGGAAGACGATCCCGTTTACTTCCCGGTTATCCCCGATCCGGCGCACCGCTTACACGGAAGTCTGCGGATCTCCGGAAATATCTCTGACCGTCTGTCCTTCCAGCAGCTTTCCCTCAACGAGCAGTTCCTCTGCGATGCAGCTCTTCTTGTGCTCGATGGACTCGACCAGCTTTCTCCCGGAGACCTCTCCGATCTTTGCCGCATCCTGATACCACGTGGTAAGCTTCGGGCGAATCACCTGCGACAGATTGATGCCATCGTATCCGACCACGCTCAGGTCTCCCGGAATGGAAATCCCCATTCGCTCACACTGATTGCTTCCGCCGATATACGAGAAATCATCCGGGTACATAATCGCGGTTGGCGGTTCTTTCAGCTCCATAAGCCGACGTGTTGCCTCTGCTGATACCTTTGTGTCGTGATACCTGCCCTCGATGACATATTCCTCAGGTACATCGATTCCGAGTTCACCGCACGCCTTGTAGAATCCGCTCAGCCGTTTCTGTGTAACCGACGTCTGTTCTCCGTGGATAAACGCGATCTTCCGGTGTCCCTTGTCATAGAGGTAATGCACCAGCCGGTACGCACCGTTTACGTTATCACTCATCACACAGCTGTGATCATTAAACGTATAGTCTATCGTTACCGTTGGAAACTCACTGTCAATCAGTTCCCGCACCGCGGGGCTTGTGAAGTCCACACTGGCGATCAGCACTCCGTCGCACTTGCGGTATCTGCAGTGTTCCGTGAAGGATCTCCCGCCGATGGTCTGGCTGATAAACGTGATGTCATACCCGAGAGCTTCTACCGTATTCTTCGCGCTGTTCAGAATCTGCGAAAAATATTCATGGGTCAGGCCACTCATGGTCTCGTCCTCAAATACGACTCCGATATTATGCGAGATATTGGTCTTCAGCTGTCTCGCGGCTGCGTTCGGCATGTAATGCATCTCCCGGGCTGCCCTCAGGATCCGCTCCGTCGTCTCTTTTCCTACGTCTCCGTAGCCGTTCAACGCCTTGCTGACCGTCGCCGGAGAAACTTCGCACAGTTTTGATAAGTCTTTAATCGTCACCATGATGACCTGATCTCTCCTTTGGTCCGTCTCGCTTAATCGTTTTCGTTGACCTCATTCTAAATCGTTTTCGGTTATTCGTCAATTATTGTCATTTCACAATTATATTCCGATATTTTTGTTTAGTTTACATATACTTTATCTTTGAAAACGTTTTCGCTATTTACTTTCAAATAATTGAAGCTTATAATGAGCTAAAACTAGTTACGAAAACGTATTCGTACAGATTCTTCGAAAATCCAGTCGGGACGGCTGTAACGACACGCGCAAGAGATCTGACAGCTGATGAATCTTCACGATTACAATGCCGCCTGTTGCGGCACGCGCAAGAGATCTGACAGATGATGAATCTCGACGATTACAATGCCGCCTGTTGCAGCACGCGCAAGAGACCTGACAGATGATGAATCCTGACGATTACAAAGCCGGCT
>NZ_JBQKFT010000036.1:0-14446 GCF_052119185.1 Bilifractor sp. LCP19S3_H10 | reverse complement strand
GTTCCATCGTTGCCTCCTTTCTCTTTTGGTAGTCTATCCATCACTCTGATCTGCGATTCTATCAAGTCATTTCTGCCTTTTTCTTCCTATATAATTGCGGTTAAATATGCGGTCTCATCAGCTGCCAAAGTAGTCCGCCACGTAATGCTCATGGCAGCAGTACTTTCGGTTCTTATTGCCGTAGACCTCGAAGGTCTTCCCGCAATACGCGCACACCTTGGTGTAGATCGCCTTGGGGTTCTTTTTCTGCTCGTTGCGGTGGAGCTTCCAATATGTGCGCCGGCACTTCTCACAGCAGAACCGCTTCTTTCGTCCCCGGCGGCCTTCCTCCTTCGCGATGGGCTTTCCGCAGAAAGCGCAGGCTTCCCGCATCTTTATCTTTTCAGGCAGCTCCTCGTCCACGGGAATACGATCGCAATCGTCCTTTTTGCACTGATACCGGACCTTCTCGTAAGAAACCCCGGTGTATTCCGCAATCTTCCGATTGCTCATCCCGCTTTTTCGAAGCAGGAGCACCTGCTCCATTTTTTCTTCTGTTTGATCGTTCTTCTTCATGGGTATTCTCCTTTTGCCCTAAGGTCGTAAATACATGGCTTCCTTCACTCCTCACAGGACATTTTCCGCAAGGTTGAGCAAAGGAATCTTTGCTTTCACCTATCAGCGGACACTTCCCGGGCGTTTTTGTGACGGGACGTGAAATTTTCCTGCAGGTATATGCGGATCATTCGCACGCGATTTTGAACGGTCCTGGAAAATTCTCTCCTAAACAGATAAACGGAACTTTCGGAGAGAAATCGGAAATGAAAAAGACAAAAAAATAGGGCTTGCAAACACCCATAAGCAGGTGCCTGCAAGCCTGTTTGTCATTTCACCCGGATCTTCCATCCCACCCGGATCAGGTTCACATTCCGGATCAGGGAGGCGTTCAGCTTCTGGATAGCAGATACGCTGGTTCCATACCTTCTGGCAATTCCGGAGAGCGTGTCTCCTCGCTGCACGGTATAGTAAACTGCCTGCGGCTGAGCCTTTGCGCGAATCAGCTCGTTCACCTTTGCCTGCACAGCGGAAGCATCATAGCCGGAAGAAGCAAGGCGTCTTCTCCTCTCGGAGCCATTTCCCCACTTCCCGGCCAGCACTTCACGTGCAAGCTCATCTACGGACTTCGTCGCGGTATTCTCCTTGTAGCGAAGCACATGGTTCCAAGGGAAGTTCCGATACGAACGGATCAGAAACTCACGTCCGGTCTGGTCACCGGGAGCGCCGCCTACCGCTGTTCCCCTCTCATTGATGGATGCCTCGACCTCTCTTCCATTCCCACAGTACATCGCGGTGTGGTGCGTGGTGTTTAAAAGGACATCGCCGCGTCTAAGGCCTGCTCCGGTTGCGAGGTTTACCGTGCCGGTTACGTCCTCAAAGCCGCAGGACAAAAAGACCGAAAACATGTTGCCAGTATAGGTGGCACCCTTTGTCTTTACCGGCACTCCGGCTGCCTGCCATGCCGAGATCACTGCCGAGGAGCAGTCAAAGTCTCCCTTCTCACCCCAGCGATACCTCTGGTCATAGCCGTATGTGTTATTGTTTGCATGATTTTCCATCCACTGGATGGCGGATTCTGTTTTACTCATGGTTTTCTCCTCCTCAAACTTCTATTTCCTGCAAATCAAAAAGCCCTCCGGGTTTTGAAGCCCAAAGAGCCTATACCGCCCCTTTAACGGAAGGAGCCGCCGAGATACGAGGATCACCTCCTCTCACTGATTCGTCTTTGTAAGCTGCTTGTAGATCTGGTTCACACCAGTCGCTGCAAGACCGGACACAATGCCGACAGCAAGGGCATTGATGACATCCTTTGCCGGGAAGTCCGGCATAAGATACAGCCCTGCGATGCCGAGTACCGCACCGACGCATCCGCAGATCACCGGGATCAGCTCATCCTTTACCGAGCCAGCTGCTTTGCAGCCGATGCCGACAAGATACGCAATCACTGTGATTGCCGCCACACTTGCAATTCCAAAGTCCATAAAAGTCATTCCTCCTTCTTTTTATTTCTGTCTGCCGAAAGCGGCAGTTCCAGACACTTCTTGTACAGGGACTCTCCGGTGCCATTCCCGCCGAGTGCCTTGTACGGCTTGTACAGGTACTCAAGGTTGCTCCGATCCTCAGGAGAGCACCATCCCCGAGCAATAAAAAAGCTGCAGGCCTGATAAATACGGTCATGCAGCAATGCCAACATTCCATCTTTGATTTCGTCGTTCTCCTGTTTTCGCCGGAGCAGTGTCCGCCACAGCCAGGTGAGGACGGCAAGGATCAGGGCAAAGAGCTCCTGAATCCAGTATTTCAAGATAAAGTCGATCAATGGAATCACCTCCTTTCACACCGCATCCGTCAGTGTGTACGTTACCTTCATCGACTGGGCACTGGTCTTTACCACTGGAGAGCTCAGGTTGCAGATGGTGCCAAGATAGTTGCAGGCAAACGAGTAATATAAAGTATTGCTCCACAGCCGAAAACGCTGGAGGCAGTCCGTCTCATGTGAAATGTAGTATTGCGGATATCCGACACTGTTTGTCGATTCTGCGTTCAGCCTGTACTTTCCGTCCGGATAAATCACACCCGGACTTCCATAGGTTGTCGTCGATCCGGATGATGTGGTGCCGGTCCACTCAAAGGTCGCAAAGACACCACCTCCGCGCATTGGATATATTTTCCTGCACCTAATGTTTCCAAAGTTTACTTCTGTCACGTCGACGGTATTTGACAGGTTTACTTTGTACAGCGTGTTTTCATCATTGCTAATGAAATACAGATATCCGCTGGATACCACAGCATTTAACTGCTCATAAAAATCCGTATCGCCGGTAGACTTGGCCGTCACATTTGACACAGCAATGGTCTGTTCTGCTTCTTCCTGAAAAGAGAAATCAGAAATTTTTACCTTCCGAAGCTTGATGCTTACCGTCCCTTGCGAGGTGACCGTGGGAACATATACAGCGTACAGGTACCCGTCATAACCATCCATAACCGACCAATAGTAACTGGCGGGATTGTCAAACGTAAAGTCAAACACCTGTGTTTCTTCTCCAAGGTATGGCGTGTATGCCTTGACAATGTTGGTGTAATACGGCTTCTTGTAGATTTTGCCGCCGCTATAAAGATAGAGAACCCCTGAGTTCTCATCAAAGGTGAGGGGACAATAGGATCGATCGGTAGTGAAACCGCCATCATCGTATTGTGCCCCACTGAAGGGATTCTCCCCTGCTCTTGTGTGCGTCAGTGCGAGAGATGCAATCGTACCGTTTGCCTGTGATGTTGAGAAATCCCAGACGTTCACATAACCGGTATCCGTCCTCCCGGATTCTGCTTTGTTAATCGAGCCTCCCAGCTTGGATGCCGTATTTGCGGTCTGCCCGGCATGACCAATCAGATGAACACCCATCGGAAAGTGGACGTTATTCACATCCTCGGTCAGTGCCCCGTCAAACAAAAACAAGCCCCCCAGTGCCTTTGTGGCAGCCGGGAGCAGATCATCAAAGTGATTGTTTCCTTTCGCGCCGACATTTGCCGCCAAACCAAGTACATATCCGAGGGCATTCGTAACCAGGTTGTCCTGCTCGACCCTCTTGATCTCCCCTGTGATTTCATTGTGCAGATCAATCTGCAGATGTCCTTTGAGCATTTCTTTCTCCTCCCTCTCTTAATCGTTCTTATAGGTGATGACAAAGTTCGTGAGGGAGGAAGTCTTTCCCTCGATCATGAACGCAAACCAGATCTTCTTCTTTGCCTGCGCACCAGAATAAAGAGCATCACAGTCCGCCTCCAGGAACGAAGCCATATCGACAGGATCGGTATAGGTGCTTCCATCAAAACTGTATGAAACGGTTACCGTCCCTGTGTAAACCGCTGTCATCTGGGTGATGCCGTGAATGGTCGCATGGCCAAGATCTGCAATGCAGCGAATCGTCTGCTTCTTTGGCACCGCCTTCACAGAAGCGGTCATAGCTTTTGGCTTTCCATCCGACCAGCGGTAAAGGACCGGTTTGGTAAGGCTTGTGAGCTGCTCGGACGTCGGCAGCGTATCAAAGCCCTTCTTCTGAAAATATGAGGCTTCTCCCAAATCTGCAGCAACCGCATCCGTGATCTCGGTCACTACACCATCTACCAGTGTGTAGATCTTTCCATTGAAGTCCGTCATCAGGTACTTCTTTGCGTAGGGCGGCTCTACCCCGGTGAACAGAAGATACCCGATCCCGCAGGCATCATTTCCTCTGCTCTGGGATCCGTCCTTCGTATATCGGAGCACAATCGTATGAGCCCCAGCAGCGAGAGCATAAGAAAACTCTGTGAAGGTACTGACCCCTGTACCAGACTTCTTCAGCACCTCTGTTCCGTCCACCAGCACATGGAGCCAGTCATAGTTCTGCTCACTGGATACGATATAGCTTAAGGTCATGCTGCCTTCTTCCGAGAGCGTCACGGTAAGCGTTGTCTCACTGGTTCCGCTGTCCGTGATCTGCCCGCTCCGGAGCGTATTCTTGCCATCTTCCTTCCAGGTATCTGCAGAGTAAAAAGGCGTGGCGCCATCCGTCACGGAAAGAATGCCCTCCTCTCCCTGCTTCCACGTATCCTCTTCGAAAGTGATCCGCATCGTGTTGTCTTCCCGGATAATGCTCATAGCTTCACCTCCTCCAGGGTCTCGATTTCCGGATAGGCGCTGTAGAGATCCAGGACATCCAGCTGTCCGGTGTCCACAGTGCCGGAAGTGCTCTGGACCTTGTACAGCGTCTGCAAAGCAAAAGCATCATCGGCATTCGTGGTGAGATACGTCCCGTTGTAGTCCGGTTTTCCTTCCGTATCGGAAAGAATAAAATACCGGACCACGATTCCGACGCTTGTGCTGTCTGTAAAGCTTCCAAGGACAAAAGCCATATCAAAGGAAACGGCATCGCTTGCCCCGGTCGGCACAGGTGTAAGGAGCGCTGTCTTTGTCGCATCCGTAAGCTTTCCAACCACAGAGCCCATCGAGAAGCCGGTGAATTCTTCCTCGGCATTAATCGTGCCATCCCACTTCCCGGTCCCTGCAAGACCCATGCCTTCGATCAGTGCATTGATGCAGTTGGTATCCAGATAAAGGGATCCGCCTTCCACCGTAAGAAAGATCACGAAGAGATATACCGTATTGGCCTTGACGTCTCCGATATAGTAGTGAAGCGAAAGGATGTGCTTCCCGGCGGTGTCATAAGTTTCAATCGGATGGTAATCGATCTCATCCCCGGCAAGGGTATAGGACACCGTGACCGTCATCGTATTTGGCTTTGAAAGCTCTGTCTCCGCACTGGTCATCCGCTCATCAAGGGAGCTGACACCGGTCTGCAGCTCTTTGATCTCGTTTTGAAGCTCTTCCGTTGTCGGAGAAGTCGCATCCTTAATCGTCACATCTTTCAGTTTTGTACTGCCAATCGCGTGTGTTGTGCCAAGCTTTGCATCGAGAAGAAGCTCCGCCCAGAGGGAAACCTCGGATGCTTTTGTCGCCGTAGCAAACCGGATCGAAGCAACCGGGACCCGTTTTCCGTCTCCGACTTCGACCACCTGGGTATTCGTGAACCGGTAATGAACCAGCTGATTTTCATCGGTATTGGAGACAAGACCGACAAGGTTCTTGTCCGTTTTGCTTCTGGCGCTGGCAAGGGCCGGATTCTTCCCCACTCCGGTCATCTCAAAATACTGGTTATACTGAAACGTAAACTTCGTAATACAATAGAGCGCATCTCCGTCGGCAAGACCGTTCTGAAAGACCAGCACGTCTCCAAGGTCGTAGGCAGGATTTCCGATGGCTCGGCAAGTGAATGGCACATACCGAATCTGCTGAATTGCTGTGAGAATTGCTTTTGCCATATCCTCCCTAGTCGCCGCGATACCATACTGCAGGAAGGGATTGCTCCCAAGATTCATCGTGAGACCATCGTCCTCATCCTCCGCATAGTAGGAAGTCGTATTGTCTGCCATGTTGACCACAGAGAGACCGGTATAGCGCGTGACATAATCGGAAAAGGAAGCGCCTGTAAACCTGTGCGCATCATCAATCGTATCAACAACCGTCTGGTTGAAGGACTTAAATACAATGTTTCCCTTCCGGTCAGCTGTCGCAAAGCAGCCGATGGTCTGCGCAAGCCACGAGACCAGATCCCGCCATGTCTCGACATCATTCGTCGTGGTCTCGGAAATCATCGTAGATCCATTGGCAAAAGACTCGAATTCCTTTTCTGTATTTGCAAAGATTAGTCCTGTTGCTTCTCCGATCGCCTGCGCACACTGATACGGAGTCACCTCTGTTATGACCTTGTTACAGTTCTTATCTAGAAGCGCCATATGGTCGTAGGCTTTCACCACAACGCCACTTTCCGTCCACTCCGCCGTTTCTACCGTAAAGACGCCCAGAGGAACCTCCTCATAGGTTCCATCGGATAGTCTCATCCCGAACACAGGCTTGATCTCCAGCCCCTTCCATCCGTATCGGCTGATCGGCATGTTTAAGAATGTGGCATTCAGTTCTCCAATGTAGACCTGCCCGATGGTGATCTCCTCATTTCCTGTGCACTGATTCGTGATGGAAAAGGATCCGGAAAGGATGTTGTCATCCGTGAAGGAGTGTTCGCCAATCGTCCCCCTCATCCGGAATCTCTGCACCGGCTGCTTCATGGCAGCTTTATATTTGTCGCTTACGGCGTACATGAAGCGCCTCCTTTCCCTTCTCCATAGGTTGTGATTAATCAAAATTCTTCAAGATCAAAACTTACGGTATAAAGCCCGTTTGTTCCTCTCGTCTTCTCTGAATGCTTCTCCGGCCCGGTTTTGAAGTTCCGCATCCGCATGGTCCTTGTCTTGTAGCCCTGCGATTTCAGGTCATAGAGCTTTACCTGTATCGAATCCTTGTCCCGGAACGTGGCAAAGATTGCCGCCCACCGACTCGAACACGGAAAAGAGGCAGAGACGGACAGCTTGTCATACCTGGTGACAATGACCTGATCCGTTCCTGCCTCGGTTTGATTGGTACTCTCAACGACACTGTAGCTCTCCTCCCAGCTTTCCGGCGTGAAGAGCTTTACGTCATCAAAGTAGATGGGGTAATCACTTAACATGCATCATCGACCTCCTGACCGATAGTTGCTCCGCTGGGTCGCCCGGACGACGATCTCATCAATCCGCTCCTGTCCGATGTAGACAGGGATAATGATGTCACCGCCACCTACTCCTGCGAGGGCTCCCTGCACAATCTCTGCCAGCTTGTCAGTTCCAACCACAGCTTCCTGCCCGGCTTCACCGCCTCCAAGGAGTCTTCCACCTGCGGCGCCGAAGATCGTCGGGCTGTTTAAGAGGTAGGCATCATCCATAGCCTTCCGGTACCAGCTGACCGACAGGTGCGGAACAGACGGCGGATCAATGGAGAGTCTTCCGCTGATCGAAAAGTGCGGGAGCTTGATATGCGGAAGCTCCAGATGGCAGCCGGAGAAGAATCCGCTGATTCTGCTCAGGCCACCGCTTACAATGCTCTTGGCATTTTCGATCATGGAGGAGAAAGCATTCCGTATTGCTCCAAGTTTCCCCTGCGCGGCAGAAAGCGCATCGCCAAGCTTGCCGCCTGTGAGATTGTTGATGGTAGTAAAGCCCGCCTCCCAGATCGACTTGTAAGCATCCACAGCAGTTCCGATGATGCCCTTGATCCCGCCGCCGTGCTGATCGATGGACGACTGAATCGCATCCCATGCATTCCCGGTGTTCGTCTTTACGGTATCCCACGCAGTACCGATTGTGGTCTTGACGTTGTCAAAGGTCGTACCTGCTGTCGTCTTGATCCCGTCCCACACACCGGAGAGCGTCGTCGTGATGCCGTTCCATGCAGTCGATGCAGCCGAGCTGATGGTCGACCAGGTATTTCCGAGGAAATCCGAAATGCCAGTAAAGACTGTGGTAGCTGTCGTGCTGATCCCTTCCCAGAGTCCTGTGAAGAAGCTGCTGATGCCGTTCCACACAGTCTCCGTCACAGACTGAATACCGTTCCATAATTCGGAGAAGAAGTCGCCAAGTGTCGTGCCTACAGCCTTCACGCCTTCACAGACGGTAGTCCAGACACCGCCAAACCACTCGGAGATTTCTCCCCAGTGCTTCACGATCTCAATCACCGCGACTACAGCAGCCACCACCGCCGCAATGATGGCGATGATCGGGAGGATCGGAACCGATACGGCTCCAATGGCGGGAATCGCCGTTGTGGAAAGGAAACTGACCAGTTTACCTACGATGCTTGTGACGGAACCCACAGCGGTGACAACCTTGCCGACGCCAACGACAACTGGGCCGACAGCAGCAGCGATGAGAGCTGCCTTGACGATTGCCTCCTGCATTCCCGGGGACAGACCATCCCACGCACTTTTGAGAGCCGTCACCACATCTTTGATCTGGGTCATCGCTTCCGTGATCATCGGTGCCGACGCATCTACGATCTCTGCGCCGAGGTCTTTTAAGTTGTTCATCACAACTGTCATCTGGTCCAAAGGATCCAGCGTCTCATTGAACGTACTCTCCACCGATCCCGCATAATCTCCCAGCGTGGTAGAGAGGTCGCTAAGCGAGAGCTTTCCCATCTGCACTGCATTGTAGATCGCGCCACCGGCACGGGAGCCAAAAAGGTCGTAGGCTGCCTGCAGCTTCTCGGTATCAGAGGCATTGCTGTTCATGGTTTTGGAGAAATCCTTCAGTGCATCGCTTAAGGACTGTCCGTTCTTAGTTGCCGTCTTCTGGGCCTTAGTAAGGCCAGTGAGCATCGTCGAAGTATCAAGACCGGACATCTCCACCGCGCCCATGAAGCCAGCCGCCTGTTCCGCAGAAAGCCCCATCGACTGGAACTGTGCGGCATTTTTAGAAAGGTCTTGCGAGAGCGTATCCATCGACACACCGGTTGCCTGTCCGACCTGATTTAAGGCATCGAGAAGGTTTCCGGCATCATCAGACGACTGCCCGAAGGCATTGAGGACGGAAGATACGTTATCAACGGAAGTACTGACGTCTGTACTGTTGAGCGATGCAAACTCTACGAACTTCTTAGAGAGATCCTCCAAGGCATCCCCCGTCAAACCAAACCTCGTGTTCACCTCACCGACGGCATCTCCGGCAGTCTGAAAGTCTGTCGGAATCGTCTCTGCGATCGACTTGGCACGCTTCTGCATATCCTCAAGGGCTGCACCGCTTGCTCCCGTCTTTTGCGTCACGGCATCGAGCGCTTCATCCACTTCCTTCCAAGCGGCAACCGAGGCGGCACCAACCGCAGCGACAGGGACCGTGATGCCTTTGGTGAGTCCCTCTCCCACATCACTGATCTTGCCGCCGACTTCTTTCATCTTGTCCCCGGCAACCTGAAGTTCTTGTCCCGCAACAGAGCCAAACTTCTTATACTCGTCCTCGAGGCCTTCGAGGGACTGCTTAGTGGCTTCAATCTCCCGGGTCAGCGCCTCCTGCTGTTTTTGCGTCTCCTCAGTCTGAGGACCAGCCTTTAGCTGGGCAAGGGCTTCCTTCTCCTCGGACAGTTTCTTCTTGGTCGCATCGATCGCTTCGGTCAGGTACTTCTGCTTCTGCGCAAGCAGATCCGCGTTTCCCGGATCCATCTTGAGGAGCTTGTTCACATCCTTCAGGTTACTCTGGGTTTCCCGGATTTCCTTGTTCACGCCTTTCAGGGCATTGGAGAGCTTGGTCGTATCGCCATCCAGCTCAATGGTTATGCCTTTAATTCGATCTGCCATAGCCTACTCCTCCCTTCATGGCATGAAAAAAGCACCGGTTCTTTACCGATGCGAATTAAAACGAATCGAAATCCTCTTGCGTTGCCACCTGCCGATACTCATCGTCGCAGAAGTCATTCCCGGACTCAATGATCATATCCATCACAGTCCCCTCATCCAGCTCTTCCAGCTCAGACAGTGTCAGTCCCATCTGCTTCGCCCTCAGGAGGAACACTGCCGTGTTTACTTCCCGCTCCGTTGGGCGGCTTCTTTTTTTGGCTTGGAGCTTGTCCTCCGCGATCCAAGGTAGAGCGTGACGAACTCCTGCATGTGAAGAAAGAGCTCTGCCCCGTCGAACTGATCCGCCCATTCGAGGAAGGCGTCCTCGTTCAGCTGGTTCATGTCACGCTTTTCTGCCTGCGCGTTCATGATAAAGGCCAGCTTGTCGCCGACGGTCATATCGGTCTGATCATCCTCACTGTTCTCCATCTTGTTCAAGAGGATCATGAGATCCTGGTGAAAGACCTGCTTATAACGGTATGCTGTGGTCCCCGTTGCGAGAAACGGGAACTTCTGCTCCGACCCATCATTGAGCCGGAGGGAAATTTCCTGATACATGTCTACTCCTCCTTATCACTTAGAGCTTGTCGTTGTCGAAGATGTGGTACTACCACCAGACGTAGAAGAACCTCCTGAAGCCTTTGCAGCAGCAGGCGTATAGACCTTACTGTACCAGCTCTGGTAGGTGGCATCGGTGGTATCTGCACTGGAGCGTGCCTTCACGATGTTCTTCCCAAGCGTCGCATCCTTGATCGACGTCGCATTGATCGTAAGGCTCTCGGTCTGTACCTCGATGGAGTCCTCCTTGGTGCTCGATGCCACAGACGGTCTTGTTGCCGTGCAGTTATACATGACATGGCGGATCTCATTCACATCGCCGTCAAACTCAAAGAGAAGCGCAAAGTGAATAGGCTGTGCGTCGGCATCCTCCAGAAGGACCCCGTTTCCATCCTTGATCTCACCGAGCACGTTCTCGCGGAAGTCCTCCGGTACCATTGCCGACTCGAAGTCCCCGTTATAGCCGCTGTTCGCATTCGTGACATAGTACTGCACGCCATCCGCCCAGAAGATCGTCTGGTCTCCCTGCGCATCCAGAGAGAGGGATACGGCGCCCGGCCATGCAACCGGATCTGCAAAGGTGGCGGTCCCATCCTCTGCGATCGTTGCGATGGCATAATGTACGTTTTTCAGGTTGTACTTGACCTTGTTCTTTTTACTTGCCATTTCAGGCCTCCTGTTCAAATGAATACAGGACCTCGTAGAGCTTCTCAGAATCTATCCAGGTCTCTGTCTTTTCAAAGAAGATCCCGCTTTGGATCAGCTGATCTTCCAGTCTCTTTTCCATCTCCGGATCCTTCTTATCCGTGTAGAGCTCGATGTCGATCTCTGTGATCGGGAAATACACGGTTCCATCCGCAGCGAAGTTGTCGCTGTTCGGACAGCGGAAGCAGAGAAAGGGAGGATCCGGCCCTTCCCCTTCCGCAAAGTGATCATAGGCATAAGGGATGCCCTGCTTCTCCAGCCCCTCCAGAATCTTTATGATCTCATCCATTGCTTCCTCCCATCCTCAGCCCTTT
This sequence comes from Bilifractor sp. LCP19S3_H10, assembly GCF_052119185.1. NCBI lineage: Bacteria > Bacillati > Bacillota > Clostridia > Lachnospirales > Lachnospiraceae > Bilifractor > Bilifractor sp. LCP19S3_H10. Next base: position 3,042 of record NZ_JBQKFT010000036.1, on the reverse strand, counting down.
AATTCCTTCTCAATCTCATCTGATAGCTTCCCGGTGATCTCTTCTTCGACCGGAGCGATATGTGGAATGCCCGCAACTCTTCCACCACCGCGCTTGGCATGGCCTTTCTCCAAGAGGTGCGTGAGTCTATAGATCTTGTTGTGAACAACCACTTCTGCGCCGACCGCCGTTTCCTTCTGAACGGTAGAGCGCCATCCTTTTGCGTACTTTCCGGTACGCTTTGGCGATTTCTCCTTCAGTTCTTTTGCCGCTTCCTTTCCGGCATCCTTGATCTCCTGCTTTACAATGTCGTTCACATCCTCCGCGTAGTCCGAGAGGGTCTTTTCCACCGTCGCCGCTAGATCATCTACTTTCACCTTCATCGCTTCACCTTCTCACACTTAAACTTCAGGCTTCGCTTCTTGAACCCCATCGGGTCAATGGCGGTGACGTTGTAGATATTGTATCCCAGCCGGATCCGAATCTTTGTGGAGTCGAGTCCTTCGAGGCACTTTGCATACCGGACGGTAAAATCGATGGCATCGATGCTAGTCGTCGTTCCGGCTTCCAGTTTCTCAGATCCACCACTCTGTACCGGTGTCGCCCAGCAGGTGTAGAAGTCTGTCCAGGTGTTGGTGTGATTGCCATACTTGTCTTTGATGACCTCATTCTTCTGGATCGTAAGCCTTACATTCATTGCTGCGATATTCATCCCGCACCTCCATCAGAACCTGGCATCCCGTTCTCCAAAGAGGAGGTTTCGAAGTGTGATGGTCAGGGCGTGATGATCCGCTTCCTCCCGGTGCTCATTGAGATAGGCCAGGGTATAGAGGACTGCCACAACGACAATCGGACTACTTTCGTCCTCGAGACTGTCCTTTCGGAGCACCGATGCCACAAGGCTCTCGGCAGCGTCCAGTTCCTGCTGGATCACATCGTCCTCATCGTTTGCGTCAACCCGGAGATATTTCTTTGCTTCCTCCAGCGTGATCATCCTGTCCTCCCTTCGAATCACAAAGAAAGCCCAGAGCTTTGACACTCTGAGCCCTCATCGTTACGTTGTTCCTGTTGCAGATCAGGCAGATGCTCCTGCCTTCAGGATCTGCACGGCTTCCGGAAGAACCAGAAGACCATCGACACGCTCCTTGGCAACATAGCCGATCATGCCGTTTCCGGCAAAGAGCTCACGAAGCTCCTGCATGGAACGACTGCCACGATCACCGATGTTGTAGTAGCTGTAGTCACCAAAGGCCATCACAGGCTTTCCTGCCGCAAGCTCCGGTGCAAACGCGCTGGTGTGAACCGCATAGCCAAGAAGTCTGTCCGGCTCTCCTGCCTGATAGGACGGCTGCCAGATGTAGGCGCCGTTGTTGTCCTTGAGCTTCCGGAGAGCTGCAAGGGTCTGGTCGTTCATGATGAACGATGCCTTCTTCCGGTACGGACGCTTCAGCGCATAGACCAGATCCAGCACATCGTCGGTGCCAAGCTTCGTGCCGGTGAGCGTCTTTGCGACCGTACCGCCGTTTGTCTCATCAAAGAGACCGGTGGGCTTTCCCTTCCCATCGCCGTTCAGGAAGGCATCCTCCTCGGCATTGGCGATGGCGATTCCGAACTGGGTGGTGATGTAGCTGGCAAGGTCAAACATGGAGTCATACAGAAGCTCCTCGGTTACCTTCACCGCCACATGGAGCTTATGGGCATCCATGATCTTCTGCCCAAACTTCGCGTCTGTGAACTGAAGCGCGCCACCCTCTTCAATCCATGCCGCCGTCGGCTTAGCTCCCGCGATGTTGATCTTGTGCTCGCCGGAAGTTGTGATGTGGGTTGCAAGGCCCCGCATGATGTTCTCTTCATTCAGGACATCAATCAGGCGGCTGTCCCACTCCTCCGGAACGAGGTATCCGCCATCGGCATCCACACCTTCCTGCAGGATGTCGGAAACCTGATGGAAGTTCGTGCGCATGGCGGTCAGCATATCCTTCGCATACTGATCGGAAGCGCGTCCCTTCTTCGACTTCTCACCGGTGCTGGTCGGCATGTTGGAAAGAGGAGAAGAAGTCGGCTGACTCAGCTGTGCCTCAATGGCAGCCTGACGATTCAGACGATCGATCTCCTTCGTAAGATCCGTGATCTCCTTTTCCATGCGGTCATACGTTTCTCCATCTTCGCTAGAAAGAATCCCGTTCTCTCCCCTGTGTGCTTCGAGGAAGGCCTTTGCTGCCTCCCATGCTCTTGCTCTCTTTGCAATCAAATCCTGTACGTTCATTGTGTTCTCCTCCTCACATCATCGTGTGCAGCAGATTCAGGCGATCCATCAGAGCATCCACGCTCCGGCCTTCCTCTACTTTGCTTTCGGCATCAGGACCATCCTGTGCCTTGTTTCTAACCTTGTAGTGTTCCTTCACCTTGTTGGTGAAGGCAGCCGCCATCTGACGACTGGAATAAAGAAAACCCGCAGCAATCAGATCCTCGTTCTTCTCAGGATCATTTGGTGCTTGCTCGGGCTTGTCTTCAGATTCCTCCGGATTCTCCTTGGCTGGATCGTCCTCTTCCGGTTTCTCTTCCTGCTCACTGCGATAGAGATCCGGTCTCTCCATCACACGGTCTGCAAAATGAAGCTCCACTGCCTTGCTCGCATCCATCCAGGTCTCATCGTCCATGAGCTTACTAAGCTTGTTCTTGGAAAGTCCGGTCTTCTTGACGTAGGCATTCAGGATCGAATCCTTCACGGAATCGAGCATCGAGATGGCCTGCGCAAGATCGTCCTTATCCCCCATTGCCATCGTGGACGGGTTGTGGATCATCAGCATGGAGACCGGGCTTACAAGAACCTCATCTCCTGCCATCGCAATGACCGATGCTGCCGATGCTGCAAGGCCGTCGATCTTCACGGTGACCTTTCCGTCATAGGACAGAAGCATGTTGTAGATCTGTGCCGCCGCCCAGACATCACCGCCCGGAGAGTTGATCCAGACCGTGATCGGTCCTTTCCCGGAATCAAGGTCAGACTTAAAAAGAGCTGGCGTGACGTCATCGTCAAACCAACTCTCCGAAGCAATGGTT
>NZ_JBQKFT010000035.1:0-15424 GCF_052119185.1 Bilifractor sp. LCP19S3_H10 | reverse complement strand
CTGGTTATTTCCGTCGTTCTCTCCATACAGCTGTATATTTGCTCCATTGGCACTGGATGCACCGCATACATCAAGCACTGCATTTGTGTCTAATGCCGACCGGATAAGGTACGTACCAAGAGGAACAGGATCTTTCGGAATGAATACCCATTGCTGGTTATGACCACCGGTTACCGAAAAAATCTGGACATTTGTACCGGACGCACCGTTTTTTTTGTAAACGTCCATTGCAAAATTATTGTTTGCAAAGCATTTGATTATGTATGTGGAATATGTGGTGCCACCTACAGAAATAGAACCGCCATCTGGCACGATGTTCCATTTCTGAGCTCTGCTATCATTGTTAGAAAACTGTTGAACGTTTGTTTCGTTCTGAATATTGCCGCCGTTAACATCTATTGACTTCCCGGACATTGTAAATATCATTCGTCTGGAGCCATCGCTATTTGTTATAACGGTTATAAACTGTGCATCGCTGTTATTTTTCGTGAAGATGCGAACATTTTCATAATCGGCGTCAGATGCCCTACGACACTCAAGTGCGCAGTTTGTATTTAGCGCTGTCAATACGACATACGTTCCATCTGCCAGTTCATCCACTGTACATAGCCCCCTTTCGAATAATATCTTTTACAAAATCATCAATCTTCCCATCGATATAACTGTCGGTGTTGTACTTGATTCCGTCAATGTATATGTTATAAACCGTTCCTCCATCATGTTCAGAAAGGCTGTCGCTGATATATGACTTTAACGTGCTGATCGGAAGAACGGCTTCCGGTCCGGCCTCGCCTCCACCAAGAAGGCTTCCCCCTTGTACTCCGAAAATCGTTGGACTTGTAAGAATTCCGCCTTTAGCGTACCAACTAACCGACAGATGCGGAACGGATGGAGGCTTAAGCGAAAAATTCCCGCTTATACTAAAATGTGGGAGGCTAATGTGCGGAAGGCTCCAATGAAAATTGAAAATTCCCTTCAGCCATCCGACAACTCCAGACATGAAACTTTTAATTCCATTAAACGTTGATGTAAATGCACTTCTTATTGAGTTCAGCGGACCGAAAACCGCATTCCTCATTGCTCCCATCCCTCCGGATACAACCGATTTGATTCCGTTGATCGCACCAGAGATAAAAGACTTTATTCCGTTCCATACCGTTGTAAATACCATCCGGATTGCATTTAGAATATTTGTGATAACTCCTTTTATTGAGTTAAGTGCATTTTGAATCACTGATTTAATTGCATTCAAAACAGACATAATGGCAGACTTGATCGCATTCCAGACTGTTGATATTACCGTTTCAATTGCGTTCATAGCGATTGAAATTGCCGCCTTAATAGTATTCCATGCGGTTACGATAAAATTAACAATCGATGTGATCACGGTGACGATTCCCATAATGATGGATTTAACAACTTCTATTGTCGTAGTAACTACTGTTACAATCCCATCTGCAATCGTCTGCAACACCGGGAATTGAGCCGTCAGGGCATTCCAGATATTAGAAAGCAATGCACCAATAACCTGAAGAACTTTAAGGCCCAATGCGCCAAGAAGTTCAAGTATTGCAAGGCCAAGCTGCCCAAGCACAGGTAGCAACACATTTTTCAAGTAAGGTCCTAGTGTTCCCGTAATCCACGGCCCAATCGTTGACGCAATGGAATTTAACCCGTTGGTAATTGATGTATTCACATCTCCGGAACTTGTGCTCATCAATCCACTTACAAGGCTCTTAATTCCATTTGCCGCCATACTCAATAGTTTTGGGAAAATTCTTGTAAAAAATGCACCGATGACATTAAATATTGACGTTCCAAGTTTCTGCAATGCCGGGAGAAACTGACTTGTCATGAACGGGACAAACGTTCCGTTTATCCAGGATCCAACTTTGCTCTGAATATCAGAAAATGTCTGATCAATTTCCGCACCGGTGATCCCGTTTATTTTGTCAGCAATTCCGCTTAAAAAACCTGCCGTCTGGTTCATTAGACCTGGTAACTTCTTGATTCCGGTAACAATTGCTGATGCTGCCGTCTCTCCCACTGTTTTCAGGATGTTCCCGATCATCGGGATTAAGTTCCGGAAAAATGTTATTACAGATTTTTCAAATGCTACAAGCTGTGGCTTTATATCATCTCCCAGAGCCAGATGCCCTATCAGGTCTTTTGCGGATGCTTTCATAGCCTCAAAGGATCCTGATACAGTTGTTTTTGCTTCGTCTGCAGCTACTCCGGTAATTCCAAGCTCTCCCTGGATTACATGGATAGCCTCATAGACATCGCCAAGATTGCTAATATCATACTTTACGCCGGTGAGCTTCTGGGCATCAGACAGAAGCCGTTCCATTTCGGATTTTGTGCCGCCATACATTTACATTCGCACAAGGACGCTAACCCTGTGCCGTTCTCTTACGAACTGCTATATGTCGCCATATAGATTAGACTATCTCTTGAATCGGTTTCCCGAAGCCCTCGCACTTCCGCCCGCTTGGACGTACTCTACTCCATTAAAAAAGCACCCTTTCGGATGCTCTTTTTGTTTCGATAGTCGTTACACCTTTATGAATTGCAGTATTCAAAAAGATAACCCCTCATCTTGCCGCGTCTGCCTATTGTTCCGCTCTTGAGCATAAGTGTAATGTTGCCCTGCGAGCATCCAAACGCATCAGCGCAATCTCCTATCTTTTCATAATAATTGATTCTATCGACAGTGCTCCATGACTCATGACCACCACCGCGCTTTTTTCTGATTTCTGTGTAGTGTGTGACCTTTATTCGTTCGCTCCTAACACCGATCGTATTAAAGCGAGAGTTGTTTTCAGAATAAGTCGCCCACCTTAAATTAGTTAGCGCATTATTTTGCCGATTACCGTCTTTGTGGTCAATACAGGGTTTATTTTCTGGATTCGGTATGAACGCCTCTGCAAGCAATCTGTGAACTGTGACCTTTTTTGACTTATTGTCCCTATAAAGGTCAACCGTCAGATAATTATTATCCTTGTTCACATATGGTTTCTTTATTTGCCCTGTAATGTCGTTCCGCACATCTCCGTTTCTATTGATAGAATAATTATCGTTTCTACTGATTTTTCGCCATTCCATGTATAACGCCCCCTTATTAACTTGAGATTATCATACATCAAATCGGCGATTTTTCAACTCATACTTGGCACGGTATTGACTTACGCCGCAAACGTAAGCGTTTCACCGTTTTCACGAGGTTTATACTCGGCTAAACTAGCATGTCCACCGAGTTTAAGGTTATCCAGCATAGTGTAATTCTGCTTTGCGAAGCCCTGGTATGCGTACTGTAGTGATCCTACATCCGTACCCATTTTTGCAGCATTATCTGCCATGTCCATAATAGCCATGTTTGCCGATTCTGCCGCTTTTTGCGTATCTCCTCCGAATGCCTGCCGGAGTGCTGCTCCAAAGCTTATCGCCTGTTCTGCATAGTCGTTTGCAGATATTCCGTAAGACGCCGCTGCATCCGCATATCCCCGGACGGAATTAGCGGATTCTTTATAAATCGTATCCAATCCGCCGAGATATGACTGCTGAAGTTTCGCTCCTTCTGAAATTGCATCTTTGAAGGTCTTTGCAACCGCTGCAGTAATTCCGATTTTTGCGATTGCGCCCTTTATTGCAGATCCCAGACTTTTTCCTGCTTTACTCCCCGCTTCTGCACTGGGGCCTTGCATCTGCTTAGAAAGATTACTGCCGATTCCTTTCATGGACGGCAGTACCTGAACATATGCGGTTGCTATTGTTCCTGCTTGTCCCGCCATCATTAAACTCCTTTAATAATTTGCTCGCGCTGCCGTTTGAATTCTTCCGGAGAATCAAAGGATTCGCATTTCTGATTCTTCTGAGCTTCTTGCTTGATCTGATCAGTTACGAGCCTTGGTTTTGGGTTGTGCTTGCTTCCTGCTATCGCCCTCTGCTGATACATAACTATCTGTAATTCGTCGGAAATCGTCGCCAAAAGAAGCGAATCCGGATTAATTGTCTGCCCAGTCACTGACATAACACAACGGCTCCCAGCACGTAAGCCATGAGCTAAAATTCCGGCATATCGTGCTGGAAGCCGTTTGTAATCATAGATATGGTAGTATTCCGCAAAGTCACAGATTAAAGCATTTTCATCCTTTTTGATATAGGCCGCAAGCGTCAGGAGTTTTTTGCATTGCACAGATTGAAAATTTCCTGTAATTCTTTGGTTGCTTCCTCAATCGGTACTCTTCCATGCTCCTTTTTTATATGATCATAAAATTTCTTTTTCTGATCTTTTCCAAGAAGCTTCTCGAGGATCTTTGGGAACAAGAGAAAATTATCATCCGCTTCCGCCAGAAGATCAACCAGTTCCATGTCATCCAGTACAGATTCTACAATGCTGAATTCAAACCCCGACTTGGTTGTTCCCGTAAAACGCTTCTCTGCCATAATCCATTTATCTCCTTTATGTGGTTGCTTTCTTCATGTACTCATAATGGGTGTTGCCATCTGCGTCAGGGGCGCAGGTAATTGTCACCTCGTATCCTACTGCATCGCCGTCGGTATAGCTGATATCTCCAAGGTCTGTAATGGAACCGCTCGGAATAACAATTCTCTTCGCCACATTTCCCCTCAGAATCATGTCAATAACCCAGACACCTTCCTCTGGATCATCGGAATTTACTTTGACGGTAATTCCGGTTGAGAGTGTCCCTGTCACATTGCTTTCATTATAAACGCGCTTCAGAACGTCAACATTTTCTGCTTCAATCAGGGTAAACTGATAAGTGTCGGAACGTCCATTGTTGGTATTCATCACCGTGTCGCCGCCCCACGCTTTTACCTTGTCAGTATCAGGTGCCGAGCTGTTAGATAATCCATCATCAGAACAATAGCCAAGTGAAATAAACGCCTCATCAAGTTTCGTTACTGCATCTGTCGGAAGGGCAGTTCCGGCAGGTGCCCAATGAACCGCACCGCCTATTTTGGGTTTTCCGGTTGTTACATTACTTGCTGTATTAGCCACTTTTTAATCCTCCATGAATCTAATAATAAATGTCGAATGGTATCTGTATTCATGCGTTACCGTGTCTGTCCAATTTCCCGTGGCATTAGGTATGCATGACGAAACATTGTCAACGCTTACAAAATCTCTCATGATGTTCCTGACTTTCTCATCAAGTTCCATCGCTTTGTAAAGCGTCGGTGCCTTTGAAATGATATCTACTGTTGCGCTCGATATATAATTGGTTTCGGTCCCGCCCGTCCGTTCGATCAGGACGTAATACTCCGGTTTTGTTTCCGGACGTTCCAGGCATACAGTAACATCATCTAGTCTGGCTTTAAGAAAATTATAAAGTTTAACCTCAATCATCACCGGAAATGCACCGCCTTCAGTAATGTGTGATTTTCCATATCGTCATGTGTCATTTTCTGGACAACGCCCACACGCACACGTGTATGAAGTACTGTTTCGTCTACTCTGCAATGCGGCGCACTTCCTGCAATAGATTCTGCATATGGACGTATGGCATTTGTCATTTCTTCCGAACGTAGTAGTTCGCCAATAGCGGCTTTATTAAGCACTATCTTCAACTTACTCATAATGTGCCACCTTTATTTTTTTATTCCAGCGGAGCGGGACATTTTCCTCTATGTACTGTATAGGCTCCCCTACGGTCTGCCAATCGGCATTGAAGAACGAAACCCTTTTGTGCCGCCACTCATGCACATCTCCCTTCGGGAGGGAAAGCCAATAAACCGTACTTACACCATAGAGATTCGTGTCCTGGATTGCTTCTTCCGATGACACGGGAGCTATAAGAACATCATGGATTTCCACTGCTGTCTCTTCATAGGCGGGAGATCCCAACGGGTCAGTCCCAATCTGTTTCTTTTCATACAGGATAATGTTTTGTCCTTTAATCATCACCATCACCATACATCTCTGTAAATCCGGCAGACTGTTGCAGAAGCCCGATATCTTTCAGCTCAGCATGTGACATGTACAACTTCGCGCCCGGATTTGCATACGTACCGGACCATGTATAACTTCCTGCGGTTTGCGATTCCTGGGAAAAGAGGCTGCTCTCGTTTGAAGCATCAAGCACACGCACAACCATATTGATACATACCATTTTCACGACATATGCGAGAGATGGCTTTTCAGCTATCATTTTTTCAATGTCTTTTCCGCATTCAACTGCTTTTGCTTTAATATAGCCTGTTGCATCTTCAAGAAGTATTGTTATCCTGCTTTGTTCTTCTTCCGTATATATTTTCCCGGTATACGTTGCTACATTATCAACAGATGCAAAGCTATCCATCTCACGTCCTCTTTTCTTGTTTCTTCACAGGCTTTCTGGCCGGAGTTTTTTGCTCCGGCTTGACTTTTTCCCAGTTATCCCCGCTGAGATAACTGGAAATAGTAATTATTTTGCCTGTTTTCGTGTTTCTGAACTGCATAGTTACTCACCAGCTGCAACGATGCGCACGAAGCTCTCGGGGTCGAGGATTCCCCATCCCACGTAAGCCTCGGCGCGCAGGCAGACCTGGTTCTGCCGTTTCAGATCTCCGAGGCCGTCCGGATCTCCGTACTGAATCACTTCAAGAGGAACATTTGCCGCGTAACCCCAGCGAAATGCACCGGCAAAATCGCCAATGATTGCTTTGTCCTTTGACTCCTTGAAACTGATTGTGTTGTTGATATCGGAACCGTAACCTGCGAAAGATTCCGGATTGCCGCCAAACCGGAACTCCGGATACTGCACGACACCGTTTACCTTAATCTTTGCCATAGCGGCACCAAAATCCGGAGACATAGCAATGCCTGTAATATTTCCATCATTCGCCAGGATCGTCGCAACGGCACTATCAATGTTTTCATCAGCAGTAGCAGCATCATAGGTAATCTTCTGAGTAATAAGTGTATCAAATGATTTGCCGGATACAGAATCCGCTGCCGTTCCGTCAATCGGATTCTGGCCATGAATAGCCGCGATATCGATCGCACGCGCCATCTTCACGGAAAATCCGTCCGTGAACGCCTGGAGGTAAGGAATTGCATCTTCTTCAGATGCATGGATAAATTCATCGGAAACTCGATGCTGATATACAAATTTAATCGGTGTAATTGTCACCGGTTTAAACGCGGCCTCGCCCGCGGGCTTTTTTGCGCCTTCGGCGACGATGGCAGCCTCGCCATCCATCGAAAATGTCATGATTTCATTACCATTGAATGCGATAGGGGCCTGTCCGGAAAGCTTTGCAAGGGAAGAGTGTCCCTTTACTTTTGCGAATAGTCCGCTAACCATTTTTGGTGTCAGAATTGCATTTGTAGAAGTAGCCATAATTTTATTCTCCTCTCAATGTGTGTAATAGAGACTTTATTTCTGTGTCTTTGCCTGCTCCTGGATCCGTATTGGCTAACGGAGCCGGCATAGCTTTTGCAGAGCCCATAAGCGTTTTCAGCGAATCGGCAGAGGCTTTTATACTCTCCTCATCATCGCCCTGCAGAAACTGTATAGCGTCATATGACAGACCTGTCTCGTGTGCAACCCTCGCTTTTACCGAAGCGGTCTCGTAATTTTTAATCTTGGCGTCACGATCAGCAATTTGCTTATCATAATCTGCATATTTCTTCGCAGCGCTGTCTGCTGCTGCCGCCATCTCTGCAATCTTCTGTTCGTAACCGGCTCTTGCCTTGCTCGCTTCGTCCGGAGACATCCAGCCTTCATATTTCTTGGCAGTTGACTCTTTTTCGCGTTTCAGTCGTTCACCGATTATACTGTCTAACTGTTCCTGTGTCGTAATTGGATTAAATTCTCCCATTCTGTTTTCCTCCCACATTTACCCGTGTGTACCGGTTAATAATTTACAACCTGTTTTACTCTTTTTGATGTTTCGCATAACCAATAAGCAAGTGCATTTGCTTCAATCAGTGTTACATCTCTTCCTTCAACCAGCGTTTTGTACCCGAATCCTCCGTTGGTGCCTATAGCCCTGTGTTCACAGTTGATGACCAATTCATCCAGCGATGGCTGCTGCATGTGCTGCAAATTTCCGGAAAAAATAGCCTGCTCAAAATCATTGTTGGCCTGAATCACCTCTGAAACTTTAGGAGCTGTGATTTTTCGAAATCCCACAACACTGCATTGTTCTATCAGTGTCTTGGAACCATTTCCATCAACAACCGCTTTCTGAATATCTGCATTTTTAAGGAAATGTAAAATCCATTCATTTCCGGCTTTCACCGGCCTGCAGTCAATCATTTCTGTGAATATTGTGTGAGCCCTTGTCTTGAGAGAAATGCAAAGCGCTACATTTGCATTGTCGTGGCCGTATTTGACTGCTGCATACAATTTTCCGTAAACATCCGGCAATGCATCAACAATGCCCGAATTCCATTCAACCGGTGAAATACATGCATTCTGATTATACGACAGCCATAATCCCAAACGCTGAACGTTGAAGTCTACCTCATCTGTGGTAATTTCTGCTCTAACCACACGTTCCTGCAATCGAATTCCGAGTGATGGGTTCGTTTCATACCAGGCATCTACATCCTGTGGATCGTGCATCGAATCAACAGACCATTCTGACCATCCGGAATCCGCCATTTCTCCGGAAAGAATCTTTTTCCGCATCTGTGGAAAAGTATTCCCTCGCGATACCAATGTCGGAGGTGTTCCAAAATACAACGTCTGTGGGTTCTCGGAAGCAGAAACAACATACTTAAGAGATGATTCCTGTTCTGTCGTGTATTCCTGTGCTTCATCGATGATCAGACAATCATACCCGGATCCGAGACCTGCTCCTGCAGAGTTTCGCGTTCGGAAATCAATTTTGAAATGCTTCAGCTGCTTTTCTTCCTTCGTTGCGTCCGGATCATTCCATTCAATACCCTCGCGTCCAAAAGATGAGTATGTCTTGAATTTGAAGCCGAGGGATGAAGCAAAGTCACAAACCCTCTCCCAGATTGCCCTTGCAGTGTCAGATCGATGTGCCGTGTATAAAATATGTTCACTATGTTTCACGCCGTACAGACATCTGATCACACCCAGCTCTGACTTTCCGTTTCTCCGGCTTACCTCATAACCATATTTCATGTGAACCCAGTGATCTTCATCATTTACGGCTAGAATGTCATAGGTTAGTAGTTCCTGCCAGGGCATCGCTTTTACATCTGATTTTGCACTATTGTATAGTTCTATTGCCTCTTTGCCTTTGGTTTTGCTATAGGGTAGTACATAGGATTTAGTGGGCGTCTGTCGGCCTTGCCGTTCTCCCACTCAATCCCACCTCCTTACCGGTGCTCTGATCTCTCTCATGCTGATTTTCTCCATCAAAAAAGGCGGTCATTTCTGATCGCCGTTGTTACCATTACCATTTATTATTTTTACTTACAGCACCATCTTGATCAGCTCTCCAATCAATCCGGTATTATCTTTTAAAACATCCCTCACTTTTGACATCGTACTGTTTTCACTCAGATAGTTGATTCCATAAGAAGTGATTTTCATATCTCCATATTCATTTGCTAAAATATATGTATTGCCCCACGGTTTGGCAAATACCAGGCCTGTTATAAGGTCTTCTTCCGTCATCATATGTAAAATGTCCGTCAAATACTCATCCGCTATTCTCTGTTTATCAATTATCTGCTTAAATACTCTTTCGTCAAACAAAGTTGTTCTTTTCAGGCAGGCATACAAATACGTCAGGATTTTGAATACCACAACATTATAATCATCTTTTGCCATACTGCATCTCCCAATAAAAAAGCGCCATCTGCAAAATGGCGCTTCAAGCTTCATATGCTATTTTTCTTCTATATGTTCCATTAGCAAAATCACTCCGATATTTGCTAAACAGACTTTCGATTTGCCTTGTTAAAACCTTATACTTTTTAGGCTGATTTATAATATTTATTGTTCCATTAACAAAATCATATTCAAGCGTACCAGTAATGTCATCTATTGTTTGTCCAAACGCATATTTTACTGAAATATCCGAATGATCAATATAATCACAATAAACCATCTGGCTCACCCTTCTCACCAAGATCGCTAATCAGTCTTGATGCCCAATCGTATTTTTTTGTAGCCGTCGCATGCGCTTCTGCTATAGTTAAATTGTACTCTTTTTCAAGCTTACTTTCAAGCAACTCATGATTCAGTAGTACGATATCACGTTCTTCGGGTTTTCCATTTGCCAATCGTTTCCATGCAACGGCCATATCATAATCAGGTACTAATAGTCCGTACTCACCATCATATTTTTTGTGTTTATCATAAAAAATATGGCGTTTTATCTGTATGATATCTTCTCTTGAAAACCCGCTGCTATCTGCTATACGTGCGATATCGTTATTCCGACTGATTTTTCTATATTCCCTTGCAGCACTAACATCCCGCGGATTACTCGGATCCATAGGGTGATATTGTTTTCCGCCAGATAATACTGTAGATCGTTGATTTGAATAGGCCTTTATCCTTTGCTCTTTTTCAAAATCTCGTTCTTTTCCCCACTTTTTACTCCACACATCCTGCGACCGTTTAGATCCTACCGGTGTATAAGTGACAGTACAATAGCAGTTTTGATGTCGCCTGTATACATCGTCTGGGACATCTGGATATTCGTACGTTCCGGCAAGTGCCTGGCACCACTTGCAAGGCTTGAATCCGTGCATGATACGCTTGATTTTCGGGACCATTCCGGCTTTAAACTGATATTCTGCGTTTGCCTTTACCGAATCATCGACAACAGACATCGAGTAATTCACCATGTTTGTTTCAAGCTCATTCATGGCAGCATCCAGATTGCGCTGTGAAAACTCGTCTACACGGGAAATAATGCCTTCAGTACGATTCACATTGTACTCCGGCGCAACCGCCTTCATATTGATTCCAGCGGTCTTGTTAAGGTTTTCCTGTGTTGCTTTGGAAAGATCTGTGATCGTATCATAATCATGCTTTAGTGTCTGCCTGAGGATCTCATCTATTTCATCGGTACCCGCCGATATATTGACGTCATAGGCGTCTCTCATCTTCTGTGTATAGATCCTTGACAGCTCTGATCCAATTCGCCTGGAAGCTTCCGACGCGTCCTCGTATGATCCTGATCCGGATTGAATTCTGGCAAGCAGAGAACTGATCTTTTTGTCAGTTTGGCATTTCTTTGATAATTCGTCCTTTATCTCCTGCAGGGTGTCCGCATATTTTGACGCAGCCTTTTGTACAGTTCCCGATATTGCTTTTGCCATCTATCAAACCTCAGTCTGGGTATTCTGCGTGGAGCCGTCCATACCTGTCAGCTTTTTCAGATTGTCCGGGGTGATGTAGCCTGGAACAGCCTGATTCAGTTTCACCGCGGCGTCGCCAATACCGGAAATCTGCGACGCAGACATATCAAACGCCGGTTCCCATGCCGGGATTGTTTCGGCGATTGCATGGCGCTGGTATGGATAGTTATCCGCAACGATTCTGGCCAGGTATCCGGCATTCAGAAAGCCGGAACCGAACGTCTTCTGAGCCTTCCGCGCTGTTTTACTGAGCGATTCATGCGCAGATCGTACTACATCCGGAGATGTCGGGGCACTGGAAGCAAAACCAAGATCATCAACTGTCATGCCCATCTCACCGGCAAACGCCTGTGCATAGGTCTTGATCTGATCCATGTACGGCTGCATGCTGTTCTGCGGGAACTGTCCAACCTGCGGGTATTGCCCGTCGTCATCTTTACGCAGATCCAGAAACGACGATACTGACGCTTTTGATTTATCAAATTCCGTGTCTTGCGCCAGGCCGAGGACATACCGCTGTGGGAAGCTGTAATACTCTGCTGTGATATCGGATCGTGATATTGCCGCACGTGCTTTGTTCATCAGATTCATGCAGGACCGCGATATCCGGGAATGCCCGAATACCCGTTTAGCATCCGGCCTGTAAATGATAGGAACCAGAAGCGGGTATGGCGACACATTTTTGAATACCTGGCTTTTTGCCTTCCTCTGTGGAGTAGATCTCCAGTAAACTTCAGTGCTTCCCGGAACAAAATAGGCATCTACTAAAGCCTTATCAGTATCGGGATCGCGTTCCAGAACCGCATAACCTTCCTGCAGCATGTTGGTGATCGGATCAATAATCCCCGTAGCGTTCGCCCCGTCGATCACCTGCATGCGCGGCTGTCCATCTTCCCCAGCTGAGATATAAATGAAATCACAGGATCCGATCAAAGCGCCAAGTATTGCGGAATCAAAAAGAATATCCGGGTTATTCTGATTATACAGATCCATGATATTCAGGACGTCATTGTCGAACCCTGTGAAGTTCAGCCGGTCCGCAAGAAAGTCCACGCCATGTGCACACCACCCAAGAACGGAATTGTATTCCTGCGCCTTGCTGGCAGATATGAGGCTTCCCAAGTCCTGATACCTTTCTTTCTGCTCGTAATAACGGTATCTCAGCAGGACTCGTGTTCTTTTTGTCTCTAATTTTCTCTGTAAATATTCTTTTCCCTTCATTTGATCCGCTTACCTCAAAATAGTCTAAAAATTCGAGAGAGTGTGTGCAGTTGACGGCGGAGTCCCGGGAGGCCACAGGGCGGTATATCCTACCCCGCCATGTCTTCGACTATGCCCTGCTCTTATTTGCTCTATAAGATATCCAATCTGCGTGCTGTGGCAAATTTCTGTTCGTTATTACTTCTTCTTTGTGCTTCACCCTTCGAACGATGTCATCAGACTTTGCCCGATTGCAGCACAGATGCGCTAGCTGTAGGTTGTCGATGGATGACGGATCACCACCCTTGTCGATCGGGATGATATGATCACATGTTGCTGACATTGGATCGGGGAACTTCAGCGAGAAGTCTACTGGCTTTCCGCAAATGCCACAGATCTTTTGTGTGGAAAATATAATCTTTCTGTTGTGTTCATATAAGTGTCTCTGCGGTCCCTGATGGTCGGCCCTCCGGGGCTTCTTCTGCTGCATGACATCCCCTCCGGTATTCTATTTTATGAGCAGTACCCCGGGGGTATTTTTTACTATCCCACCCGGGTAGCTTTTGTTCACCGGTATTCTTTTCCGCTGCTTTTATCCTTCAGGCAGATCCTTCCGACGATCTCGAAGCCGGCAAGTCCTGCAATATCCCGGAGCAGGTAGATTACTTTCATCACCGGTTCCGGCGTCCTGTCTGCGTGCTTCACCGCTTCGTCAGCTGTCGGATCTTTGTACCGTTCTCCATTCATACCGCTGCCCTCAATCATCATCGCCGGCTTGAGCCATTGCGATCGCAAACACTGTACCGCCTATACCTATCAGCAGTCCGATAATAAAACCCACCATGCAACTCCCCTCGCTTTCACGGTACGAAAAAGGACAGCCGGTTAAGCTGTCCTCTCTCTGTTACTCTTTGTGTTGTTCGATGAACTCTCTCATCATCTTTGTGAGCTGTCCGGCCTGGCTCACCCCCAACCGCTCGCAAGTTTCTTTGAATTCGTCAACATCCTTCTTGCGCAGCTTATAGGTTCGCGATATCCAACCGGCTTTTTCTTCGTACTTTCTTGTAGCAACCGACTGCTTACTTGGCATCCTGTACCACCTCCTGAATATTTAGTACAGTTGATACCAATAGTAGAATAGCTGATATGGCATCAAGTTTATCTACCTCGCTTGTAACCATCTTTGCGATTATGCTTGTCAATAAAGCAATCTGCGTAACAATTAACACTTTTTTCATAGCTTTATTTTTGCAGATGGGCTATAGTTATATCAGGCGGTGTTGCCACCGCCCTTGCGCTTACCTTAAAAGGTTTTTGATTCCATCAATTATCGAAACTATCAGGCTGATGATTGATAGAATCATGAGGATCTTTTTTCGTAGGCGCTTTTTCTTTTTTCGTTTTTTCTTTCCCATCTGCTTGTTACCTCCTTTCTGATATTATAATATCATATCGTACACGATATGTCAAGCAATATCAGAAAGAAGTTTGGCTTTTATTAAGCGGGGCGCCGAATCAATGAAAAGAATCGAAGGTGTTCATGATGTTCTATAGGAGGAACAATTGTTTTGGCTGTGTGTGACGCCCCGCGGCATCCGATCAGAAACATTCTCTCGCGCTCCTGACCGATTGCCATGCTATTAATATAACATGTTGACATGTCCCCTGATTACGGCAGTTTATGTGAAAGCATGTAGTAAAATCTTCTTCGGCGAAGATAATAATAGTCTTTCCCGCACGGAATCGGTTTTTCCATCCCGGCCAGATATTTGTATGTCACGCCTTCCGTCGTTACCGCCAGCATCAGCCACGGGTACAGCTCCGGAGCCGCTGCCTTCACAGTATCCTCTATGGTCCGGATCTTGTCGTGCAGCTCACTGAGCCGGATTGCCGCGTTCTCCACTCCGTCCGGGTTGGGGCTTGTCTGCACCTTTTCTTTGCTGTTGTCTATGCCCTTCGACCTATTGGCCGCATCTTCACACTCCCGCACCCAGTCGTTGTATTGCAATGCGTAATGATAGACCGTATAGAATTCATGCGTTGTCAGTGTATATTGTCCGTTCCATCCGGCTCTTACTTTTGGCATCTTTCTCCCCCAATTCCTTGCCTCCTTTCTCCCTGCCCACGCCCAGGGATAAGGTTTTATCAACATGTTGCAGGCACACAATTACATCTACTTTTTATTTTTGCTCCAGAATTTTTATTGGTTTCCATGCGTGGGACGTTTGCCTATAATACCATTCTCGGAGCCCTTCGCGGTTTCGGCCGTTTCTTTGCCTGGAAGAATCCCAGCTCATTGCAATCTCTCGGATCGCACCGCCGGCAATGGCCAGTGTCATCGAAGTAGCTGCAGTTGGACACCTTCGAACCGCTCATGGCAACATGCGTGCATTTCCTGCATGTCTCTTTGATTTTGTACACTTCATGCTCGCTGAGGTATCTCCACTTCAACCGCCACTTCCCTGTGCTGTCCATCTCATATCTGTCTTCGAGGTGCTGTGCGCCCGTTCTGTACGTTTTTCCGGTTTTAACAAATGTTTTACCGTTAACCGTGTTAATCGCCTTTGACGGCTTTCGTGTGGCCTTACCCCGGTTGATTCCTTGCGCGACTGCTTCCTCTGCCGTCATTCCGCTCCGGATGCGGTTGCTGAGTGTCGATTGGGATATTCCCGTGCGGACCGAAATTTCTTTCTGTGTCAGCATCAGGCCGTGATACTTAAACTTTTTCGGTTCCGTCATCGTCCGCTGCTCCCGAATCCTTTATCTCCTCGCTCCGTAGCTTCCAGGCTGTCAACCTGTGTCATGGTAAAACTGCCGCAAGGCATGAATACGATCTGTACAATCTTGTCTCCCGCTTCGAACACATAGTCCTCGTTGCCGAGATTGTAGAGCTTCACAACAATGCTTCCGGTGTAGTGGCTGTCC
>NZ_JBQKFT010000034.1:0-15811 GCF_052119185.1 Bilifractor sp. LCP19S3_H10 | reverse complement strand
AACAGTATTGGAAGAAAAGGATATTTTGGTCAGACGGATACTTTGCTTGCAGTATTGGAGAAGTATCGTCAGCGACTATACAAAAGTATATTGAGAGTCAGGGTTGATGGCTAAAGATTTATAAGGCTCCTCCCACCACCTGAAGGTAGTGGGTTTCCGCCTATGGTTGACGAAAGGATTAAATTTATGAAAACAGGCGGTTCAGCTGAGCGAGGATTCCTCGTCTTCCTCTTCAATATAATCTATATACTCAGATTCACACGCAAAAAGCATATACCCACCGTCAACATATCCCATAAAGCCATCGCTGATTGAATAACCTTTCATAAAAATCCTCCTTATCGTAAATGTCATCATTTGAAAAGAATTATGAATGAAGAGATGAAAAGACAGATCTTGATGTCTCTTCGTGATTAAGGATGATTTTATTATGACAGATAGCAAATGCAAAAATACGCACAATGGGCAGCGAAATATACAGTTATGTAAATGCGAGCTCGAACGTATCGTTCAACCAGGCCGTTTCCGAAGGATTCAATGGATTCAGAGGAATTTGTCAGCGTTCATGCAGGGCCGGCTGCTGTCAGACGTCCGGAATCCGGATTTTTGAGATACCGAGCGGTCCTTCTGCCTGAATGGTGAGCGTTTTTACACCGAGAATGACCTCTTCGGATCCGGGAACAATCTCCTGTTTCTCGGCGTTTTCGAGCACGGTGGAGAGAAATTCTCTGGGAAGAGCTTTCGTCGTATGACTTCCGAGGTATGTATCAAAGGGAAGGTGAAGAGCCTTTTTCAGAGATTCCTGCAGAGCCTCCAGGGTGTCATGGTTATCCCAGAACATGAAGCAGTCGTCACTGAAAGAATCGCCTGAGAGGAGCAGCCGGTCCTCTTCCACGAGCAGCCCGATCTCACCTCTGGTATGTCCGGGAAAATGATGAACAGAGACATGGACGCCGCCCAGATCAAAGCGTTCGTTGCCCTGCAGAGGATGGATGACGGTGCGTGGCGCGGCAATATAGGCGTCCTTCCGTTCCCTGGGTACGCCGCAGGACGCTGCATACTGGTAAAAGGTGGAGATCCTCTGTATCCTGCTGCAGGCTCTTTCATAGGCCGGCTGGTCCGCCGGATGCATCCAGGCTTCGTCAAACTGCCAGTCTCCCTGCACGTGATCTGCATGGCCATGGGTATTAATAACGATGTAAGGGGTATTTATATGAGCTTCGATAAAACCACGGTTGTCACCAATCCCGTAGGCAGTATCTGAGATGATCGCGAGCTTGTCTCCGTGTATGATGCTGAAAAACGTGCCGTCTGTTTCCTGAATATGAAGAACATGTCTGCCTGCCTGATAGATTTCGTGCATATCCCGTACTCCTTGTCTGCTTCAATACAGTTAACTTAAACTCCCAACATTAAAAGTGGATGTATTTCTTGAAAACTCAATCGTTTAACCGGGAGAATGACTCATTTTCTGACCCTATTATACCAAAGACAAAGGACTTATGCCTTTTTTATCGGCTAAACGATCGAGTTTTCAAGGTTCAACTGAACTTTCCACGGAGGGAAGTTTATGTTTATAGTCCTCCATATCATCAACGGGTCTGCCGGCCAGATTCCGCTCTGTCAACAAACTGTGCGCATTACCGCTTGTGTCTCCGCTTATAATCTTCACGGATCGGTGCAAGCAGCCCTTCCTCATCAAGGGCACATTTCATATCTGCTGCAGAAGGGGCGCTCCTGGCATAGCTGACCGCCTTTGACATGACTTCATAATTGAGTCTCGTACCGACCCCATCGTGTTCATACCGGACAGCACGGTTTGCCTTGATTCCAAATCTGCCGGCAACCTGGACAGCGTCGATATTTGCCCCCAGGAACAGGAACTCCCAGTGATATTTTTCTTTTTCGTGTTCAATCATCCGGCGTACATTGTCATAACTGTACTGGCGGCTCGCATTTTCCATTCCATCCGTCGTGATAATAAAGAGTGTCTTTTCTGGAATATCCTCCTCTCTTGCGTACCTGTATACATTCTTAATATGATGGATCGCTCCGCCAACAGCGTCCAGCAGCGCTGTACAGCCTCTGACGAAGTATTGATTATCGCTCATCCGCTCTACTTTCTGAATATTCACGCGATCATAAAGAACCTCTGTCTGATCATCAAAAAGGATGACGGAAACATATGCATCCCCGGTTTCTTTTTTCTGCTTCTCTAAAAGGCTGTTGAAACCGCCGATTGTATCGGCTTCCAGACCGGACATGGATCCGCTTCTGTCAATGATAAACACCAGCTCGGTTAAACCCTTCTTCATAACTGTCCTCACTTTCCGCTGCCTGGCAGCTTCTGTTTGTATTTCTTTGTTGTGAGGCCAGTATAACAGGCCGGATAAAAAAAACGGTCGCTCTGGAAGCGACCGCCTTTTTCAGGTAATGATGCAGGGTAATCCGTGTTCTTCAAGCTGGATATCAAGCTCGATCATGTCATAAATTCCATTCTCTATGAAGTAAGAAAAGATTATATCCGTCTTATCACACGGAGACAGCGCATATCCTGCCCGTGCCAGTAAATCTTTGGATTCATCCAGGTTTAGCTCAGCCCCGATGCAAAGACACAGAGCCGTCAGCTTCTGCGGATGATATTCCGGATTATTCTTGATCTTGGAGAATACCTTCTTGTCTATAATAGCTCTCTTATATACTTCGGTATTCTCCATGCCCTTCGCATGAATCAGATAGAGCAGATACTGCGAAAATGTATCGGACATGTGTGCCATTCGTTCTGCCAGCTACCGCTCCATTTCCTCGATCGCAGCATCTTCATCAAAAAGAGCGTCTTTCTTATCGGATAAACAGGCTTCTTCTATGCACTCCGCCTCTGAAATGTCAGAAGCTTTCTTTTCCGATGATTCAGGCTTCTGAAATATAGATTTCAGGAATCCTGGCTTTTCCGGTTTCTTTCTTACAGAGGGCCTAGCGGCCGCCGACGGCAAGGACGTTGCGTCGCCATACTCTTCTTCAGATCTTTCCTGGACGTAGTTGCGATCGATATAGGCCTCCAGATCGGAATACAGGTTTTTGCCCATTTCTGTTGCTTTCTCATCGAAAACAACAAGATAAATCTGCATATCCGAATTCAGGAGAAAAGCATGGATCTCATCAACGGCAATCCGCATGCCTTCCTCTTTGGGATATCCGTATCCTCCCGTCGAAATCAAGGGAAATGCAATGGACCGGATCCCGTATTCTGCTGCTAAGGCAAGACTCTTCCGATAGCAGGACCTGAGCAGCATTTCCTCTTCATGCGTTCCATCTGTATACAGCGGGCTTACTGCATGAATGATATACTTTGCCGGAAGATGAAATCCGGGCGTGATAAAGGCATTGCCTTCTTTTACAAAGCCGATGCGTTTCTTTCGATATGCTAACAGCTCCTCATATCCAGCAGCCATATAAACAGCATGATCACACCCGGTTCCAACCGCAGGATGATCATTGGCTGTGTTTACAATAGCCTCGGTGTTCATTTTTGTGATGTCATTTCGGACAATCTTGAATGGCATTGGTGCAAGCCCTTTCCAGCAATTTTCAGAATTCCATTGTTTACATTTAAGCAATTCCTTCATCAGCGGAGTCATGAATTCACCGGATCCCTTGCTGCAGTACTGTGTCCCATCCCGGAGTTCAGCCTTCAGCAGATCTCCAGTAAGGCCATCGAAGCATAGCAGCGGATGATAGCCATGAAATATTTAATTACCACTCCGTCTTATGTTCATCCGTTACCTCCAATGTTTCCGGATGAACAAGGAAAAAATCAAGCAGTTCTGTCTCTCCATCCTCGGGCGTATAGACCTTCTCCAGCACAATTTCCCGGCAGAACCCGCTGTCGGCACCTTTTTCCCCGTTGTCGTACAGGCGAAGCTCATAGCTATTATCCGTACTCTGTACATCGGATCCAGAACCAATCCGGGCATAGAGGTCCCCTTTAGCGTTCGCACTGTACGAAATGCTCAAATTCTGAAATTCTCCATTCTCTTTCAAATACTCGTAAACCGCCTGCATCGCGTTCTGTGCGGCAAAGCTGTCATCGGAACCAGTCCCGCCGTCATCCCCGGAATCGCTGCTGACCGACGCTGACGCACCCAGGCTGCTGCTTCCTATTTTCTGATCCTGTTCTCCGGGCTCTGCGGAACTTCCGCTCACAGCAGACGCCGTATTCAGATTCTCTCCGACTGCTTCCGGCAGATCATTCCCGGCCTCTGTATCGTAATACATGGCTTCGCTCCACTCTTCCATAAAAATAAAATCAGGGGAACGATAGTATCTGATGCCGCCGTAATCCTTTTCTTCGGCAAGATACACGTATTTGATCCCGGTAAACGGATCCGGAGCCGCATCCGTCAGTACGCGCTCCTGATCCGAAGTTCCCGCCCAGCTTCCAAGAAATACCATAGCTGAGAGAGAAAGAACAAGCACCACCCAGGCAATCCAGCCAATAATCAGCCGTGTTTTATCCGCCCCTCTTTCCGGTGATCCTGCACGCCTGTGTTTTTTCAACAAAAGATACAGAATCCCGATTCCGAGAATGAGAACAAAGAGACCGGCCAGCCCTCCTGCGAAAAAGGAATACTTCGGCCGCAGCTGCCACCCGGAAGCGGTAAAGCTTTGGACTGTCGGAAAGAAAATGCTGTGTGCCAGCATCATTCCGAAAAATAAATTTAAAAACGGATGAAGCTCCGGCTCGATGGAAATACCGGAAATCACAGCAATCATTTCGTCCTGCGCCCGCTTATTTTCCATAGCTTCCGGTTTTATCCACGATTCTACAGCGGCATTATCCGGGAACTTCCCTGTTTGATCGGAAAATCCGGAATAGCGGATATACCAGTCCTCTGCCGATGCATGAGCCTGCTTTTCTCCCTCTCCCCGGACTGTCCCCTCCGTCTCTCCTTTCTCACTTAGCGTTCCCTCTGTCGCCCCTTCTTCACTTAACACTTCCCCCGCCAGCTTCAGAAGGGTATAGAGTTTCATCTGCTCCACAGAAAGCTTGTCGGTAGGAATCTCTTTCAATGCCTCTCCTGCTCTTTCCGGGCGGTGCATCCGAATATCCAGCTGTGCCATAAAAAGCAGAGACTGTACTCTCAGCCTTACGTTTCTCCTGCCTCTATGATGATAACAATAAAGGATATAATCATGTCTTTCTTCCGGATCCAGCCTTCGGGAAATGCCGGAAAACAAATGATTCAGGAAAATTAAAACCGAGTAAAACAGGACAACCAACGCCACAACAGTCCAAAGAATACCACCGGCAGTCAATGACCCGATGCGTATCACATGCCATTCGAGAAAAATTACCAGAAACACCCAGGCGACAGGGACAAGAAATGCAGAGAAAAAACGATACAGCACAGCCAGCCTCCTGCCTGACAGATTCCACTTGTAGCTATCCGGTACTCCCTCCCCGATCCGATAAATATTTTCCCTACAGCTTTGTTTCAAATCCTGCACCTCCTGAAAAGCTGGACTTCCGTCCCTGTAATGACTATTCTGTTTATAGAGCAATCACACTTTACTGATATGGAGGAGTTTACCAGAAAATTGACCAAAGATGAATTAAAACTTAAAATACTTGCCACATATTCCGATAAAGAATGGGAGATGCTCCGACAAGATGACTTTCCTGTTCCTGTCAGCGCTTTCAACCGGAAAACATTACTTAGACTTCTGGAAGCCATCCCGGACCCGGATGCCGAAATCCCGGGGGACGCAGTTTCTGAAATGAGCAGAAATCTGAAGGCCTATCTGAAAAAATATATGCCGGGTCATCCGGATGCCCACCTACCTGTCATTCTTTCCTGCGTGTCTCTTGCATTTATTTTTTCTGAGCCTCTGCACGCAGCGAACCAAACAAAGTGGATTGTGCAGTTCCCGGAGGATAAAGCGGTCTATTACTGTCCCGCCAGAGAGGAGACCGCGGACAGTCTCTGCCGGTACTGCATCTGCCGGAAAATGTCTGAATGGTGTGCGTTAATTGCAGAAAAAACAGCTGCCGTACAGCGGCAGGCAGGGTCTTCCGCTGCCCGAATTCGGGAACTGCTGCTGAAAAACGGTTTTCTGGAAAGCGGAATCCTGCATCCTTCCGATCTTGTTTTTTACCCGGAAATACGAAAGCTCTGCAAGGAAAACAAATGCGGCAGATATCAGGAAACCTGGGCATGCCCGCCAGCCGTCGGCACCCTTGAGGAATGCCGGAACCGGTGCATGAAGTACGAAGAACTGCAGGTCTTTTCCAAGGCATTTCCGGTAACAGATCCGTTTGATTTTGATGCTTTCCAAAACGCCATGCACGAATTTAAGGAATATATTCAGCGTGCGGCAGATCCGATTCGGCAGGAATTTCCGGAAGCCCTGATTCTTTCAAATGAATCCTGTGACAGATGTAAAAAGTGCACCTGGCCGGACAGCCCGTGCCGGTTCCCCGACAAATGCTTTCACTCCATAGAAGGATACGGCTTCCTTGTCAGTGAGCTTGCCCAAAAGGCAGGGATCCGATATTTGCACGGAACAGGCTCCGTGACTTTTTTCGGCGCGGTATTCTATAACCGGAGCTGAAAGAAATATTCTACCCATAAGGTTATAGGCAGGTGAATCTTAATCCTCATTGGATAAAACCGAAAATCATCCTATAATAATTAATAAAGCCTTTTTCAACATACTTTCTCCTGTAAACAGGAGTACATTTATCTGCTGTTTAGTAGATATAGGCACATTCTTTCTTCGGGAGAATCCAGCTTAAACGGTAATAAAAAACATGATAGGGAAACATAACATGGATGACTTATGGAAAACAATTACAGCTCTTCGACATAAACTGCATAAATATCCGGAATTATCGGGGCAGGAGTTTCAAACGAAAGAACGTCTGAAAAGCTTTATCTGTATGAACACACATCTGAAAATCAGGGATAATGGGACCTGGTTCTATGCCCTGTATGAACCAAAAGTAAATAACGGCGCATCACCAATCGCCTTCCGCGCGGATATGGATGCCCTTCCCATACCAGAAACTATTTCCCTGCCCTACGGATCGGCCAAACCCAATATCGCACATAAATGCGGGCACGACGGCCATTGTGCTGTATTGGCAGCTGTGGCCGTACTTCTGGAACAGGATGCGGCTGTCCGTCGTCCTGTGTATCTGATTTTCCAGTCTGCGGAAGAAACCGGCCAGGGAGGGAAAACCTGTGCAGATTTCGTAAGCGAGACAGATATCAGTGAAGTATATGCTTTTCATAACCTGAGCGGTTATCCGGAAAATGCCGTGATGGTTCGTGACCGCCTGACGCAATGTGCCTCCAAAGGTCTGTTGGTGCAGTTTACCGGTGAAAGTGCTCATGCCGGAACTCCCGAAAATGGCCGCAACCCGGCTTCTGCACTTGGTTCTATGGCTCTCTATGCGGAAAAAATCAATAAAGAGTCCTCCTCGTGCCTCTGCACAGTCGTCAGCATACAGGAAGGCAGCCGGGATTTTGGCATTTCTCCGGGACAAGGTGAAGTTGCTTTTACACTGAGAGCAGAAGCAGATGATGTCTTGGAAAATATGGATCTCACTTTGCGCACACAGGCAGAAAAACTGGCAGATCAGTATGGGCTGACAGTCTCGTTTGAAGAATTTGATCCCTTCCCCGCCACGATCAATCATCCCCGCTGCGCAGAGAAGGTCCGCAGGGCAGCGGTGAAGGCCGGCTGCTTCTGCGTAAACATGAAGCAGCCATGGAGACCCTCGGAAGATTTCGGATGGTACATGAAAATCCGCCCCGGCGCTATGTTCTACGTCGGAAACGGCACCAACTGGCCTATGCCGCACCAGCCTGCGTATGATTTTAACGATCACATTCTGCCGACAGCCGCAGCTGTTTTTCTGAAACTGGCTGAAAGCGAAACGTGAAAATAGTAATGGATGAGTGCCGTTTTCCGCGGCACTTTCTTTGTATAAGAAACCATACTATTTGATCTCCTTTTTCTGTTTTTTCTCACGTGCTTCTTTCCTATAATTAAAATATCGGGCAAAGATGTCCTGATAATCTGCCAGCCTTTGTCACAAAACGCGTGCCTGATACGTTATTGTTGTCAGAACGTTCTAATTCCGAGCGAAGAGAGGTGAAGAAATGACAGCTAGCAAGGATGACTTTGATGATATCATTTCTCTGTTCCGGCTGTATGAGCAGAAGATGTATCATATCGCCTATGCGATCCTGCACAACAGTTTTCAGGCGGAGGACGCCGTGATGGATGCGTTTGTCAGACTGCTGGAACATAATTACAGAATCGAAGATCCGGAATCTGATACATCGAAGAGGCTTGTGATTTCCGTGACACGAAGCGCCGCGATTGATATTTATCGAAAAAACCAGAGGGCGGGTTCCAAAATGCTGCTCACAGAAGATCCGGCATTGCTGCATGCAGAGGCGCACCAGGAACCCCAGACTCATTCTGAGAGTAACACAGAAAGTATCATTCAGGGTCTGCCGTCCATATATTATGACGTGATGTATGAGCGGTATGTGAATGAGAAAAGCGTATCGGAAACTGCGGTGATTCTGAGCATCAGTGAAGCTGCTGTAAGAAAAAGACAAGAGCGGGCTCTGCGGATACTGAGAGAAGGGAGAAGATGCGTATGAAAAACAATCTATTATCTAATGGAGAATATACAGAAGAATCCTTTCCGGACTGGACGGTAGAGGAATTCGACTCTATTCAGGAAAATCACCATTTTTCCAGACGTTATAGATTGGCCAGAAACAGGGCAATCCGAAATTACCAGAGAAAAAGAACCCGGAAATGGTCTTTCCGGACTGCCGCAGCCGTGATTGCTGTATGTATGGCATGTCCGGTCGGAGTGTACGCTTCTGTCAAGCATGCGGATTTCTTCCGGAATGCTTTTGGCGACGCCGGAAGAAAAAGCGTGGTATCTCACACAGAACTGGCGGACAATGGAAAAGGCGGAAAAACTGAGATCACCTATCCGGAAAGAAATTATGTCCCGGTTGATCCGGATAAAGCAGACAGTCTGATCGGCGAACAGACCAGTACCGAACCGGTAACCGTTGATATCAATGACCACAGGCTGACGATCCTGTCTGCTGTCCGTGACAGAAATGCCATGACGATGGAATTCACACTGGAATGCAGTACAGGCGTCACCGTGTATGATTTTGACAGCCTCTCAAATGAGGCAAAGGGCGCCAGGAGTGCAGACAACGCCACCATCCGGCTGCTGTTCGATAATGCGTCGGACTTTATTTATATTGATCATGCGAAATCCACCGACACCCTTCTGCATTGCTATGCATACTGCGTGTTTATAAATCCTGTAGAGGATGGCGAGGAACCGAAGCTGGATATCTATTATGCGGATACCCCGCTTTTGTCACTTCCGGAAAATGAAAAGCCTCAGGAAAAACAAGTATCCATTCCTGCCACAAAAGCGCTTGCGGTAACTGCGTATTCCTCTGAAGAAGGCGGGCATCTGGAACTGTCGTCGATCAGCTGCAGCATTGATCTCGGAAAAGGTCTCGGACTTTCACAGGAAGAGGCATACGATCCCGGAAATTTAGGGAAAGTATCCATCCATTATACAGACGGATCGGTTTATGAAGTATATGACAAAGACACCAATATCGACAATACTTCTTACATGTTAGGAGGCGTTGGAGAAAACTACTCTGTCATAACGATGAACCTGAACAGACTGGTGGACGTGAACCAGGTAGATTACATCACGGTAAATGATGTGAAGTACACTGTTGCACATTGAACCTGAAAAGTGCCCGATACTGGAGCAGCAAAATAAAATGAACAAGCCCGAAGGGGCTGTGAAAAAAGCATAGCCTGAAAAACAAAGAAGGATCAAGGGTTATCAAAACCCAAGATCCTTCTTTTGTGTTAGAATTATACTTGCAATGAACAAATCTAACACGCTTAATTCTACCTCAAAACAGGCAGTTTGCCAATGCTTATTCAGGATTATCTGGACATCTGTGATCCGGTACTGACATTTGACCGATTCATGGGAGGAATCGATCTGGAGAAATATCTGAAAAACATCCAGAAGCACTATACTGGAAGACTCAGATATAACCCGGTCAGCATGCTGAAAACAGTACTGTTCGGATTTATGACGAATGGCTACATTTCCTTACGGGAACTGGAGGGCCAGTGCAGGGTTAATCTCCGGTTCATGTATCTTATGGAGCACGAGAGACCTTCCTATCGTACCTTTGGCTACTTCATCAATGAAGTACTTGGAGATTCCATCGAAGAAATATTCAATGACATCAATCATAAAATTTTCGAAACAGAACATGTGGATCTTCAGCATCTGTACATCGACGGTTCCAAGTTCGAAGCCAATGCAAACAAGTATACGTGGGTATGGAAGAAGGCAACGGAAAAATCAAGATACCATTTCAACTGAAATGGCCACGCTTTCCCTAAAATAAAAAGGGCGTGTGAAAAAACTTTTCGTTTTTTCACACGCCCTTCTGCCTGTCTTTTTATCTTTCCCGAAATTTACTGGCACCGATAATACTTGTATCTGCGATATGTGATTCCAAAGCACACGAGATAACATTTAGAAAATGGCAGCCTGCGCAGAAATGAAGAACAGGAAATGGAAGGTTCCCTGTCAAAATTATCAGCCTGTGCATAAGATTATATTTACAATTCCATGCCCATAAGAATCACTTCCTTTTCCCGGCTAAACCCGTGCCGTTCATAGAATTCAGGAAGATACCCTTCGCTTGCTGTGATAAGATGAACGCCTGCCATGCCCTTTTCCTTCATATCTCTGATGCATCGTTCCAACAATTTTTTTGCAATTCCTTATTTGATCTCACCTATTTTTCAAAAAATTCTCCCTATTAATCTTCTATCCGTTGTTATTGCCGCCATAAATCCGCAATAGCATCCCAGTTCTCCGAGTTTCTGCACCATATTTATCTGCCGCTTTCACCTTGCCAAAGGCTATTCCTCTTCCAGCTGCTTATCAATGCCAGAATTTCACATGGACCGCATACTTGGAAACCAGCTTGCTTTTTTCAGAAAATACCATCCATACCCGATCACATCTGCCAGAAACCATCCGATCGGAACCGCCATCCAGATCCCTGTCTCGCCGATAACGGGAGCCAGCAGATAGGCTAGAACCACCCTTGTTCCCAGTGACACCACTGTTAGAATGACTGATATTCCCGGACGTCCGATTCCTCTGTAAAATCCGTATAGAAGAAAAAGACAGCCGATACCGGTGTAAAAGGCACCTTCGATGCGCAGATACCGGATGCCGGACATGAGTACTGCTTTCTCATCCGCTCTGATAAAAATCCTCATGAGAGGTCCGGCAAAGACAACCACAAGAAGAGATATCAAAGCAGAAAAAGTCATACTAATCAGAGTCGCTGCCCGGAATCCTTTCCGCTGCCTGTCAACCTTTCCTGCGCCGCAGTTCTGCGAAATAAAGATGGAAAACGCATTTCCGAAATCCTGAACCGGGAGATAAGCAAATGTGTCGATTTTAACTCCAGCTGCAAATGCCGCCATCGTAATCGTTCCAAAACTGTCCACAAGACGCTGTACCAGAAGAATGCCGAAATTCATGCAGGACTGCTGCACACAGGTCATACTGGACAAGCCCAGAATATCCCACAGTACACCAGCGTCAAATTTACGTTCTTCTGCTTTTGGAATAAAACGGCGGCATTTTGCCAGAAAATAAAGCGATATGCCGATTCCGGAAATGTACTGGGCAATCACCGTGGCAATCGCCGTTCCCTGAATTCCCCACTGGAACACCGGCACAAAGAGAAGGTCAAGGCCGACATTCATCAGCGCCGAAACACCCAGAAATACCAGCGGTATTAGAGAATTTCCTACAGCCCGAAGAAGACACGCAAAAAAATTATAGAGAGACGTCGCTATCAGGCCGGTGAAAATAATGAGCAGATACGCTTTCATGTAGTCGTATATTTCGTCCGGAACACTTAGAAAATACAATAACGGATCCGCCAGAAGAAAGAGCAGGCTATTGATCACGGCAGTTATCGCTATAATCAGGAAAAACGCATGAAAAATGGCAGATCGGAGGCGCTGCATATTCTCCCTACCCAGCTCAATGGAAAATAAAACTCCCGCGCCCATGGAAAGCCCCAGGAAAACGGATGTCAGAAATGTCATCAGGGAATACGCCGAACCGACAGCCGCCAGCGCATGGCTGCCGATAAATTTTCCTACAATCAGCGTGTCCGCAATATTGTAAAACTGCTGCAGGAGATCACCGGCAATCATTGGCAGCGCGAATAAAATCAGTCCCTGCACAATCCTGCAGTCCGTCAGGTCAAGATAGCCTTTTTCCTTAGTATGCAATATCCTCCGGTCCTTTCGGTTTCGTTTAAT
The DNA here is from genome assembly GCF_052119185.1 of Bilifractor sp. LCP19S3_H10. Taxonomy (NCBI): domain Bacteria; kingdom Bacillati; phylum Bacillota; class Clostridia; order Lachnospirales; family Lachnospiraceae; genus Bilifractor; species Bilifractor sp. LCP19S3_H10. Next base: position 3,358 of record NZ_JBQKFT010000034.1, on the reverse strand, counting down.
GTTCTTATCTTAACACTTTATGTCTTATGTGGGCCGGTTAAATAACGGTCCGGATCGTTAAGAAATTAATCCGGCAATGAAACGCCTTCAATATTCACATGATCCCATTTGTACAATTCAGAGAACTTCTGCTCCTCCGTATCATACATATACAAAACGCAAGGATCCCACCAGTTCACATTCAGCTTTACAAGCGCAAAATATTTATCCTGAAGAGGGATGAAGTCTGCCTCATAAATATTGTGTTCTGAATTGTCTGCAATCCACTGCATGAACTTAATGGTGTTTTCATCCGGTTCTATCTCGTTGCCATCCTCATCGGTCAGCTTTGTATCAATTAACGTGACCGCGATTTTATTATCTTCGATAGTCCCCGAAAAATCTGTGAAATCTGCCTGATAAATGGTGTTCGCTTCCGGCGTGAACTTGCCTGTCTTTTTTACTTTTCCGCCCTCATAGATCATCTCATAGCCCTGGGTGCCGTCATCCGGAGAGGATGTAACAACTCTGACCACAGGTGTTCTATGATTTCCGCATCCTCCTGCGGGAAACATCGCACAGATTGCCGCAATAATAATCATTTTTTTCATGAGAATCCTCCCACGGTTCTGGATTTATCCAGTCTGTAGTAGATATCAAAATTCTTTCGATCATTTTTCGGATGCCTCGGTTATGCCAGGACTCTTTACCGACCGGAGAAAGACGTACTTCCTTTCCGACGACCGTCCGTCATCAAACCGGTATCCGCTCCAGTTGAAGTTCTTGATCTTCTCCGGTTCCTCCGCCCCGATACCGGCCATAAACCGTACCATCTCGCCCCTGGCCATCTTGGCATAAACGCCTTTCTGAACCACTTTTCCATCCAGCAGCTCGCCAAAGATACAGGTGATCATGCGGTCATCCGGCTGCAGATATTTCTCTATGCACTTCGAGTATTCTCTGGAAGCTAGATTGATTAAAATCCGGCTTTCGTCCATCACTTCGCGATAAAGAATATCTCCCCAAAACTCATACAGATTATGACACCTGCCGATTTCTGCCTTTGCCTGCATCTCCAGACGATAGGGAACGACACCATCCATGGGTTTAACCACGCCGTAAAATCCGGATAGAATCCGCAGATGTTCCTGTACATAATCCAACTGTCCGTCCTCAAACACAGCCGGCGCCATATAGGTATACTGAATGCCGTCATACGCAAGCAGAGCCGGAGTCAGATTTCTGCACAAATCCATCTCCGCAAATTGCGCCGTACTCTGTTCTGCGATTTTATCGCTGCATGCCCAAAGCTTTTTCTTCTCATCATAAGAAAGTGTACCGATCCATTCTTTCAGGATCGCGGTTTTTTCAACGCAGCCCCTGTGACAGGTGCAGTTTAAATCATTACTACAATCTGAATGATCCTGAATTATTCACCGTTACACGATGATTGCAGCTGAAAGCCGCATAGTTACTTCGTTTTTCAAGTTTTTTGCTTTCATCTGATAAGTGAGCATAAAAAAGAGCTCGATTTCTGGTAAAATGTGATTGTGTTCAAAGATCAACAAAACACCAGAGAAAGGAGCTCTCATGGCTATTTTATCAACTACATCTCTTGAAAGCAATAAGCGTGTTAAAATAAATTTAATGGCAGCGATTTATCCTCTGATGCAGGGCTTCTTCTGATCAGTGAATTCGCTAGCAAGGTTGGGCTGACCAACCTTGTGAACAGAATCTTTAAAACCAATGATACCGCTTTATTCCGTTTTCATGTTGATCCGGATAATCTCTTGCAGGTTATCTTCCAAATCATTGCCGCATATTTCGAAGATGACTGCGCAGATGAACTGACAAATGAGCCTGTATTTACAGAGATCCTTCGGAAGGAAGTACTTGCTTTCCAGCCAACCCTGTCAAGGTTCTGGAACAGGATGGATGAGGATACCCTGAAGCAGTTCGATATCATCGACCAGGCTATGCGGGATACGGTCTACAGCATGAGGCATCCTGACTTTATGCTGTTCGACCTGGATTCTCTGAAATATCAATATTGCTCAGTTCAGAAACAGTAGATTGACATTTTGTGTGCACTTTCTGAATGGATTGTGTTATAATAGGCCCGTTAAAGCAGAACGCTTTAGAAAATCAAAAGAAACAGACTGGGGAGCCCGATGCATCGGGCTGAGAGGACGGATTTCAGCTGTCGACCCATTAACCTGATTTGGATAATGCCAACGTAGGGAGCATCGCTGTGATCATGCGTATTTATGCAGACTGTCGTTTGGCAGTCTGTTTTTTTACGCAAACAGTGAGCCGCAGCCGAATGCGAAGTATTCGTGTGCGGCGAGCGTCGCGATAGCGAGATAAAACTCGCACAGCGTGTTTTATCTCATTTCGCGTCCGGACCGGTGATCATAATGACAATCAGCCGGCGCGTCATCAATTTCTTTAAATCTTAAAAAGGAAGGGATATGATCATGAAAAACAAATGGAACACAACCACGGTTTCTGCAAAGAATGCAGCTTCTGCTGCTGCCCCGCTTCCGGAAGGGTCACGGGCAGGAAAGCTGTCTCTGAAGAAAATGGTATTTACCGCGATGCTCGCGTGTCTCGGATTTGTGCTGAATACCTTTGTATGGTTTCCGCACATGGCTCCGTTTCAGCACTTCTGCAACGTGATGGGGGCGGTTTTTCTGGGCCCGTGGTATAATTTCATCGCAGCTCTTCTGACAGGCTGCATGCGGGTGGCTCTGGTCGGCTGTGATTTTCAGGCTGTGATCGGCGCGATTTTTGGTGCCCTGCTCTCCGGTATTCTTTATAGAAAAACACATAAGCTCTGGGCAGCATGGGTCGGAGAAGTCATCGGAACCGGATTCATCAGCGCGGTACTGGCAAGCGTGATTTTCAATCTGGCACTTCATGTTAAATACGCAATTTTCTATTTGATCCCTTACTACGGTCCGGCATCGGCGATGGGAGCAACCCTCGCCATTGCGGTTCTCCTGGTGCTGAAGCGATCCAAGGCGCTGCCGAAGATGCAGGCGCAGCTGAACAAATGAAAAGATTTTGCGCGGAGGACACATCCCCTGCAGTCCGTGCATTCATCGATGACGGCTTACAGGTTGTGTGCCTCCAAAGGAATTACCGGCCGGAACTGCAGGCCATGTATTCATCGATGACGGCTTACAAGGCTATGGGGTGCGGATCTTTCCGTTGCCAGAAAGTCCATTAAAAAAATTATGAAGCATTTTATGGAAGGAATCGTAACAGGTCAACTACCCACGACCTAAAGGTCATGGGCTTGTAACTGCCCAGTCGTACTAACGACTTACGTCTCCGACCTTTAACCCCAATAGATACTGCTATCTAAAGTGGCGTT
>NZ_JBQKFT010000033.1:0-16076 GCF_052119185.1 Bilifractor sp. LCP19S3_H10 | reverse complement strand
CTGGTTATTTCCGTCGTTCTCTCCATACAGCTGTATATTTGCTCCATTGGCACTGGATGCACCGCATACATCAAGCACTGCATTTGTGTCTAATGCCGACCGGATAAGGTATGTCCCAAGAGGAACGGGGTCTTTCGGAATAAATATCCATCTCTGTGCATTCGATCCGTTTACGGAATAAATCTGGACGTTTGTTCCGGAGACTCCCTTACCTCCGGAAACATCCATTGCATAGCTCTTGTTCTCTGAGCACTTTATTACATATGTGGAGTACGTGGAGCTGCCCACGGTAATTGTGTTTCCATCTGGTATGATGTCCCATTTCTGAGCTCTGCTGTCATTATTTGAAAACTGCTGAACATTTGTATCGTTTGTGAACGTTCCTTTGTTTACATCTATGGATTTTCCGGACATTGTAAATAACATTCGTCGGGAGCCGTCACTGTTTGTAACAACAGTTATGAACTGTGCATCGCTGTTATTTTTCGAGAAGATGCGAACATTAGCATAATTGTCATCGGATGCTCTACGGCATTCCAGGGCGCAATTAGTATTTAATGCCGTTAAAATGACATACGTTCCATCTGCCAGTTCAGCCACTGTACATAGCCCCCTTTCGAATAATATCTTTTACAAAATCATCAATCTTTCCATCAATGTAACTGTCGGTGTTGTACTTGATTCCGTCAATGTAAAGATTGATAGTCCTCGATTCTCCTGCTGCTGATCCGTGTTTCTGCGAGCGATATAAGTCCGATATTTCTGGGCGGGCCACAGCCCCGGCCATCGCCTCAGATGCTGATGCAACCGCCCCAATATTCTGCCGCATTCCCGCCGCAAACTGTGTTGCCAGCTCAGCGCCCCATTTATCGTCCCCCGCAAGAGGGCCGACGTCTGGAGTTGTGTGATGGATATATTTTGCGGCCGCCTGTGCAAGAGCGTTTGCAGAGCTCGCAACGCTTCCATACTGGCTTGCAATACCGGATGCAAATCCCGCTCCAAGATGTGCGCCCCATGTATAGGCGCTGCTTCCGATCGACGATAGCGCACTGCTCGCACCATTTGCAAGCCCCTGCGCCGCAGACCGGGCGTTGCCATACTGGCTTGCAATACCAGACGCATAAGATACTCCTATATTTATGCCGTATTGGTATGTCTTATTCAGCTGCATCGCCCGATCCGCTCCGCTCGCGACTCCCGACGCCTGACCGGATACATTTCCCCTCTGGCTTCCGATACCGGAAGCATAATTGGATGCTGATTGTCTTCCGGAATTTGTATACTGTCCTTCTTTTCCCTTCACCGCATTTGCACCTGCCTGTGCCGTGCTTCCTGCGGCAGATGCCACGTCTCCGGATGCTCCGGCTATCGTGCTCACCATGCTGGAAACGCCGTCCTGCGTGTAGTATTCCATTGCGGCAATATTGGATGCATACCTACCTTTTGCGGCCTCCATGTTGCCATAGTCAGCCGTAATGCTCGCCACATCACTGCTTCCACTTCTCACAGCATCAGAAAACTGCTGCAGATAGTCCGCACCGTCCATCCCCATATTCATGATACTGTCGGCCATCGCACGGAAGTTTGTGTCTGTCTGATACCTGGTATCGGACATTACCGTGTTGATATTATCCGCGTAATTGTTGTACGCCTGTGTTTGTGACTGGAGAGCTTCCGCCATAGACTGTAAGGACACATCGGAATCGGACTCGTATTTTTGGAAGGCATCCGACGCGCTTGACAGTTCGTCAATCGCCGCCTGTCGCAATTCCGCAAACGACTGTATCTGTACGCTGTTGGCTTCCGTCACAGCATCGGCAGAGCCTGCATAGGCTTCATTTGATTCGGCAGCTCCGTCGATGGCGTCCGACTGCCCGTCAGCTGATTCCGCAAGACCATTTAATGATTCGCCGGTTGTCTCCGCTGTTTTTCCAGTCTCCTTCATTGCGGTATTGATATCGTCAAAAGAAACTCCATTCTCTTCCGCAACGGACTTCAGAGAATTTAATTCTTCGTTCATCTTTGAAGTTGAATCTTTGGCCGAATCAGTGGCACTGTCATAGTCTTTCTGTGCCTTCGCTGACTTGCTGAGTGCGTCGTTATACTGCCTCTGCAAGTTGCTGGCGTCTTCCCATTCTCCATTAACCTTAATCTGTCCGTCAGAGACTTCACTTGTCAGCCGATTGTATTCATCCAGCTCTTTATTGGTCAGCTGCTGACCGGACTGCATTTTGCTCTGTAGTTCTGTTTCTCGCGCAAGCTTTGTGTTGTAATCTTCGAGGATTGGTCCGAGCTGTTTCTGCACGTCGGCGGCTTCAGACGTTACCTGTTTAGCATCCATCTGCGCCTTGATCTGCTTTTCCAGTGCGTCAGTCGATTCTTCGATAACACTCTTGTATGCCTGCACATACGCCTGAATCATCGCGGTCTGTTTTGCCTGTTCGACAAAATCACGCATAGACTGCGTGGACATATTTAGCTTACCGGTCGTCTCATCAATCGTTGCGCCCATTTCTGGATACAGTGTATTTAGCACAGACACATCCTGTGCCATCCGCTGCTGCTGATCGCTTGTAAGGCTTTCCTGCTGGTTCAAAGCATCCAGTTCATCAATAATGCTTCCCGCCATCTGTGCCGACGCTACAGCTCCGCTTATGCTCTCGTTTGCACTGTTGAACGTTTCTGATAAATTGCTATTAAATGCGTTTGTGGCATCTCGGAGCGCCGCTGTTGATTCTTCAGATTTTGCCGCTGCCGCGTCAAGAGAAGATGTAAATTCGCTCGACTTATCCGTCGCCGTTCCTGCAACATTCGCATAAATGGTTAGTCCCGTAACAACTGCGCCTATCGCCAATGCCACCAACCCGATGGGATTTGCATCCATTGCGGTATTTAGCCCCGTCTGCGCTACGGTTGCCGCTTCTGTGGCTGTTGTCTGGGCTGTCGTGGCTGCCGTTTCTGCAGCGGTTGCGGCAGTAGATGTTCCTTTTGCCGCTATCCACGCGGAATATGTTCGGATTATCTCGGAAACCGTAGGGGCAACTTTTGCCATTCCGGTCAGTGCTAACCCGCTAACTCCAATGATCGCCTTAATGGAATTTGGCCATTTTCCAAAGGCTTCCGCTGCGCCAGCCGCAACATCCGCTACCTTTTCAATTGCCGGATTCAACGATCCGAGAGCGCTTTGTGTCAGATCGCTTCCTGCAATCTGAATCGAATGCATAGCCTCCTGTTCCTTGTCCCACGGATCTTCTGTCTCCTCGAACGTCCTGGCTACGCTTCCGCCATAGTTTTCTACGGAGGCGGTCAGATCGCTCAGTGACAGAGAGCCTGTTTTACACGCACTGTAGATCGCCGCTCCCGCCTTTGATCCGAAAAGGTCATAAGCGGCCTGTAATTTTTCCGTGTCAGACGCATTGCTTTGCATGGTGGCGGAAAAAGAAGATAATGCATCGTCCAGGGAAACGCCTTCGTCACTGGCGTTTTTCATAGCTTTCTTCAGGCCCTGCATAACCACAGATACATCCGTTCCGGATTTTTCACACGCGCCAAGGAATCCGGCAGCCTGGTCAATGGACATTCCCATCTCGGTGAATGACGCGGCATTCGATATCAGGTCGTTTGATAAGGTATCTACGGATATTCCGGTATCCTGCCCTACCTTGTTGAACAGATCAAGTACATCAGCTGCCTGATTTGCCGGCAAGTCAAAAGCAGAAAGGGCTTTCTGCACGGTATCGATAGAAGCAGAAACTTCGGTCTCATTTAGCTCTGAGTATTTCAGGAACTGGCCAGACAATTCTTCGAGTTGATCTCCCTGTAGGCCAAAGCGCGTATTTACCTCTCCGACCGCAGAACCAATATCATCCATAGAAACCGCCATAGACGAGTAGAGATTATTGGCAATCCCACTCATTTTCTGCATGGTTTCTCCGGTCGCTCCGGTTTTTGCCGTAATGGTGTCGTATCCCTCGTCAATCTCTTTCGCGGCGTCATACGACTCGGATGCAAGTTCGGTAACTGCACCCGATACCTTTTCAATACTGCTGACGAAAGAATCCCACTTGAATTGTTTGGCAGCCGTGTCGCCGACCTTGTTTATCTCCTGAACAGCTCCGCTGGTTTTCTTCCCAAAATTATCGATAGAGGTTGCGCATTTATTCGTGCTTTGCTCAGCTTCCGCCATATACTGATCATTCTCGCTCAGGGAGCGGTTGGCTTTTACAACCTCAGCGTCTGCATTGTTTAATTGGGTCTGCCAGTCTTTTACGCGGTTTCCGGCTTTTTCATATGCCTTTTCGCCATTGCTGACCGTTGCGGCAAGCTCGTCTACTTTGGCCTGCTGCTTGTCCATTTCTTCCTGTGACGCCGTCCCGGAAGCTTTCATGTCGTCCAGTTCTTTTTGTGCTTCTGATAACTGAGTTTTATAATTCTCAAGTGTCTTTCCGACGCGCTCATAATCGGATCTGGCATGTTCCAGTCCGGAAGCAACCGCAGTCTGCTTTTCTTTGTATTTTTCGAGGGTTCTGGTCAGCACTTCATGCTTCTCTTTAAGTGTCGAAAGAGAATTAGCCTGACCTGCGGTCTTCTCTTTTACGAGATTCATTTCTGAGCGCATTTCTTTCAGTGATTTATTGCAATTTGAAACCGCGCTCTTAAATTCTTTCTCGCCATCAAGCGCTATTGTTGCGCCTATTTTGCGTGCTGCCATATCTTTCTCCTAATTTTCTGCACAAAAAATCCGTCTGCTCTCGCAAACGGATTGAAATATCGTATTTATTTAAAAATTTCTTTTATTGCTCTTCTTAAAGGTGTTTCAGAATATCCATACAGTTCAGCCGTGTGTTTTGCGTCATGGTATGCCACGAATGGCAATTTTATAATCAGATCAGCAAGCAGCAATCCCGGAATAAAAAGCAATAGAAATAGTAGTATGTAGAAGTCCATTTGTACAAAGCACATAACAATAAATACCGTAGAAACAGCAGTTGTTGCCGGGAGTTTTTTAAGCAGCCGGAAATAAACAACGAAGACTTTTTTTATGGCTTTTTTCATTCTGATCACTCCTTTTATTTAATATATCACACCCGTTTCTTCGTTTATAGATCAAGGGACGATGATATTTTTTCATCTTCGGAGTAAATCATCTTCTTGGCCTTCATGTTCCATTCTGTCCGATACTGCTTATAAAGATCCGTCCATTCCTGATAGGTAAGGCATCCGATTTCATTCTTTCGAAGGCCGAACCGCAGTCCAAGATACAGGATTTCAGCAAAATCGAAGGTCAGTGGATCATCCGTTATTTCCTGCTCTCCGCTTTCTTCGTCCTGCTGGTCCTTGATAAAAAACAGGACTGGTACCCCTCAAATACGATCTTTGCAAGATCGGTGATGGTGTAATCATCCTGCCTTTTAATTGCCTTTGCATCGGGTGCTTTCTCTTCCGATCCGGCGATCTCAAGCCCTTCCTGAATCATCCATACGATTCCGTTACATGTCATGTCAATATTCGGAACCGTCCACCTTGTCTCTTTCAGATCAAGCACACCATCCTTGAATGCCGGAATCATCCCGCGAATGCCATACTCAAACTGCATCACATCGTTATACTTCTGCTGGACCTTTTCCAGGACACATATATCAAATTTATACGGGTACTCTAACCCGTTTATTTTCATCTTTGGTAATTCTTTCTCGAACATATTGTTTTCTCCAGTTATCAGCGGGAGGGTTTCCCCTCCCACTTTGTTGTCGTTTATGATCCGGAAGTAACTCCGAACTGTGTGTTGATCCACTTGATAGCATCTGCCTCGGTGTCACAGATGTTGTCTTTCTTCCATACTCCCGTGGTGTCTGCCATAGCCTTGCCACTGATCGACGGAGTTTTGTACGAAATGGATCCGGACTTTGTTTCATACTCGGAATCCGGCTCCGAAAATTTGGTTCTCGGGAAGAAGTTCGCAACATACTTTCGTTTGCCGTCAATCTTCTCCACACCAATAATGCCGAATCCACCTTCCTGCGGACTATCGTTGACGTTGTAGGAAGTTTCCTGCTCAGTGGTAGTGTGGCCGAACATGCTCTGATGGAAAGCAAGCGGAATAGTGGTTACTCCGAGATCAATCGTTGCACTTGAAAACTCAGAGTCGCTTTCAACCATTCCATCGTCACCATACAACTCACCCTCTGCTTTGTTTACGGAAATTTTTACATTGACCGCCTGTCCCAGAGCAGTCGGTGCATCGTAGCCGCTCCCTGTCGATTTAAACGGTGCAAAGAACGGTTTTCTCAGTCCAATATTTGCCATTGTTTAAGCCTCTCTTTCTTCTTCGATATCACACTCAAAGATGATGTGTCTGTATTTTTCTTCGCGTTCTATGGTTATATCCGGATAGGTAAATCCCGCGTCAAATAGGGCATTGCGGATCTGTTTCTGCAATTTTGTGGTGCTCTCGCCAACCGGTGCGTAAAAATGCACCTGTACCGAAGACACGTCGGCCTGTGGCGCATCGTCCGCGAATTCTCTGCCGTTCTGGTAAGTGTAATTGTAAACGATCCACCGTTTTGCTGGGCCGGTATAAACATCAGGCTGTGAATCAATCCCCAGAGCGTCCGCAATCTCTGCAACTTTATCAAGAGCCGTCACAGCTGCATCCCCTCCGTTTCCTCATCGAACACCTTCTGCATGGCTTCAAGAACAGGTTCTTCAGAGCTTTGCACGGCCGGAGTCAATACCGGCGTTGCCGTCTGCTTTGACGTTCCAAATTCCATGTATGCCATCTTCTCCATATTGCGGACGCCTTTGCCATCGCGTCCTGTCGGCCGCACGACCAGGTAGTGTCCGCTTCCGTTTTTCTTTACTCCGGTTGATTTGATGGATCCTGCCATGCTGCCGGTTCTCCGATGGGAGGATGCCGCCGCTTTTACTTTTCTTTCGAGAATCGGTTCTCCGGCTTTCAGCATCTTGGGGGCAATCTCTTCCCTCTCCATAGAATCAAGCTGACTCAAGATATCATCAAATCCGCTTATGCCGAACCTAGCCATCCCGTTCCCTCCTCTGGCACGTTAGATCCACATACATCCGCTTGTCTCCATGATAGTGCCGTTTAATGTCATAGATATGATCATCGGCATCATCTTTCAGGTACTTTTCTCCGCTGTAGCAAATGGATGCGATCCGAAAAACAACATCTGCGGTATATCCATCCTGCTGTGCGATTATTTCATCGTTTCGCGTTGCGTCTCTTCTGCTTGCGGGAATTCCGGATGCCCAGACGATCGTTTCTTTCCTGTACCCTTCCGAATCTCTTGTTACTTCTACTTTCTCCGGAAGGCTTATTGTTCTGTCGTACATGTCATTCCTCCGGTTCCAGGGAAAGTTTAAATACTCTTCGGTGGTAAAGATCCAGGTATTTATCTGTATCACTTCTGTCCTGCCCGTGGTGGGCCAGAACATAAAGAGCAATCGCTGTCACTACTCTCGAGTCCGTATTTTCTGCATCGGTTGAGTCGGGGAGAAGTTTATTTTGAACTCCTCCTCCTCTCATATCGGCGATACAGTCCTCGATCAGTGGGATGATTTCCGCATTATCATAAGCGGTAATAGATTCCGGAATCCCGCAGCGCATTTTTACCAGATTGAGCAATGTCATAAGTTACGCCTCCTGTGCCAGAATCTCCGCTATGATGTCAGCCTTTTTCGTCTTCGTTATTGTCCAGCCTCTTTCCGCCGCCACATCCCTGATCTGGCTGATCGTCAGGGCGGATAATTCCGACTCTGAAAGCTTTCCGTCAGAGTCGGTGTCAGCTTCGGCGGCGGTTATCATTCCCCCGTGACAGAGATATATCCGTTTACGATGGCCTTGTCGTCCAGGACTTCGCAGTCCAGCCGGTCAATAGCCCGAAGCAGGGTCATATCCTGTTCGAATGCATTGAAGTCTGTGACAGATGCCTCATAAGAGACAGTAATGCTCATCTTCTGGCGGTCAAAGATCTTCGCATAATCCGCAAGGGATCCGATTTTAAACGGAATCTTCTTTGCGGTATCCGCTGCTGTGCTGGCAAGGACCTCATTTGGAACAACCACAACCGGAATATTGCTGGTTCCGATCGCAAGCACGTTCTTGATCGGATCCGCTGCATTTGCATTTGCAGAAAGCAGATATCTTCCGGAGCTGTCCTTCAGGGTGTCGAGATACTGAAGTCCGTCATCGTTTGTGACGATTTTAATCAGCCCGTAGAACTTGGAACCAAGTGTTACATTTACAGCTTTCTTGATTCCGTCGAGGTTCTTCAGATCGACCTCTGTTGCTTTTGTGATTGCTGCAAGCACAAGGGAGTTTCTGGTTGCAAGGTCTTCGTCAGCAAGCCACTGTGTCAGCGTAGATGTGATCGCCTGGTCAGAATCAGAAAGAAGCTCGTTTGTTACCGGAAGATATCCCGCATATTTGGAAATGTTGTAGTCCACCACGCTGAACTGCGGACCGTCTTTCTTTCCGATCTTCCCGCCTTCGCCTATCTTTGTGAAACCGGTGTGCTGCGCACGAGTCCTATAGGTCCTGCGGCCGGAAGATGTGGTGACGTTTTCCGTAGATGCCAGGGACGCAATAGAGAACTGTGCCTCGCGAAGGGTGTTAACCTGCGTCTGAATATCCTGAGGCACGGTGTAACCGCCATCCGCTCCAGTCCCTTCATTGTTGTAGTTGCGGAATCCGTGGCGCGCGGCGTCGGCGAAATCCTTGATCGGATCTTTTGCGCCGGCGCAATTCGCTCCCGGAACCGGTGTTGCGTGGTTCTCGATATCCTCCGCAGGTTCAATATCCTTCAGAAGATCCATCTTCTCCTGCATTGCTTTCAGCTCCTCTTTTGCCTTCTTTGCCTCTTCAAGCTTTCCGGCATTCGCGAGGTTCTTTACCTCCACTTTCTTTGTCTCGATGCTGTTCAGCAGTTCAAGAAGTTCTTTTTTGTTCATTTCATTACCTCCATGTTAAAAATATGTGATCAGATGCCGAACGCATCAAGATCGCTGATTAGTTCATTGAGTTCCGCCTTTTGGGCTTCCTCGCTCTCTTTTTTGGCTTTCTCTTCTAAAACCTTTTTGCGGATTTCTTCGGTCAGTCGGATGCCGCCCACTGCATTAATCATCATTCCGGTAGGCTCTGAAGTCCCCGAAATCTCATCAATGAAGCCAAGCTCGACACACTGGTTCGCGGTAAGCCATGTCTCGTTATCCATTGCTTTCAGGATTTCTTCATGGGTTTTTCCGGTTTTTTCTTCGTAAGCCGCTGCCAGGGCGCTGTTGAAGGCTTTCAGTACATCGGACATTTTTTTCATGTCTCGATAATCGCCCTGTTCGGCCCCCTGCACATTGTGAATCATCAGCATGCCAACCGGAGAAATGTCCGAATGGCCCGCCATCGCAATAATTGACGCCGCAGAGCACGCCTGCCCTTCAATGTGGATCCGCGTCCGCGCATCATTTCTCAGCATGGAATAAATCTCTTGTCCGGCGCTCACATAGCCTCCGGGGCTGTTGATGTAAACATCGATGGTCTCGTCTGGTTTCGCAGAATCAATCGCGTCCCTGACTGCTTTCGGACATACGTAATCCCATCCTATCCAATCATAAATCCATGCATCATCATTTGTGATGATGTCGCCCTTTATATCAATCCTCGCCATTGTCTCCCTCCTTTCCATATTGTTTTCCAACTTGCGTGATCGGAATATAGTTGCCGTTGCACATCAGGATGTCTCCTCCTTCTTTGTCCGGCAACTGCAGCATTCTTCTGCCCTCGTTCGGTGTGTAAATGCCATTGTTCACGTATCCGGTAACAATTTCTTCCTGTGTTTTTGCGTCTGTGCGCAGGAGAGCGTTTGTATTCATGGTATAAAAATAGCCTGCTTCCTGTTCTTTCGGGAGCAGACATTTATAATTGATCTCTTCCTCATACATTTTCACGCGTGGAAGCATTGTATTCACAAGGAACGAAATGTTCTGTGATTCCGAATTGCTGTATGATGCCTTCTCATAGTCGTTCAGGAACGTCGGAGATATTCCGAATGCAGCAGCAATCTGCAAGGCGCTGTATTTCTTCAGTTCGTAGAACTGCGAATCCACAAAACTGTTGTTCAGCTTTTCGAGCTTCAGCCCTCGCGGGACTGGCACAACCTTTCCGGCATTCTGCGGAGTTATGAGGCGGTTGGCGAACTTTTCCTGCAATTTGTTGATCCTGTCATCGTCCAGCTCGTCCGTGTAGTACATCACCATCGATGCCGTCATGCCATGTTCGTAATTATTCGTAATAACCTGCTGTGACAGACTCAGAGAACGAATGGTGTCACTCAGGATTACTTTTACAGGTTCTCCTGTCAGCCCTCCATCCCTGGAATACCATGTCTTAAAGTGCAGCACTTCCGATGAATCGAACAGAAAGGTCTCTCCCGTCTGCGGGTTAGTGTACTGGTAATGGATCTGGTTCTTCTTCCCGAAGATCCCGGCATTGTCATACCAGATCGTTATATCCTGCGGATGCATGATCCACAGTCCTCTCCAGTGCCATCGATACGGTTTTTGTACTTCTCCCGTTTTTGTAATGTCCGACTGCACCCAAGCAAAGGCGTTCCCGTATTCCTGGCATAGCATCTCCATTGTCTGCCAGAAAGTCGATGGTGTCATGTATGGATTCGGCCTTGTTGTAAGGAGCGCAGTCATTTCCGTAGGGTCTGCTCTGATCCTCCCACTTGCGGTGTCCTGATAATATTTCCAGGGGAGTTTTCCCATCGTCTCTGACAGCAGTTTGATACAGGTGTAATATGTGGCCTCTTGAATAGCCGGAGTATTCTTTGGATCAATCCCCAACCATTCGAGGAGCCTTGAATCATTAAGTGCTGCTGCCAGATTCCGCAATCTTCTTTTTTTGAAAAAATCAAATATTCCCATTTACCAATCCTCAGCAAGAAACCGGTCTATTCCGTCAAGAATGTCCTGTTTCTTTGTTTGTTCTGTCTGCCAATACATGGCGAGCTTAAAAGCACAAAGGACCGCATCAACAGGGTCGATCCTCTGCCGGCTTGCGTCCTTATCGATCTTTATCATTCCGTTTGCCGTCCGCGTGACAGCATTCGAGATGCAGAAATTCAGCAGCGCATCCGGAAGATAAATGACCTTCCCGGAATACACAGCTTCGCGGAATCCAAGCGTTGCATCGTTCAGGCTTTTTTGCGACTGATACACCTCTTTCATGTCATACCCTTCCGCTGCCATATCCATAGCGAACTTTGAGGCTCCGGAAGGATCGTAACAAACAGATACAACATTCCACATGTTTTCCTTTGCGGCTGTTTTGATGTACTCCATAACCGCGGACTGATCAACGATCGGCGTGTCCGTAACTGTAATCAGCCCGGCCCGCTCCGCTGCATCGTACGGAAAATGGTCCACAGCTATATGTTCCATAAGCTTTTCCCTGTTTGGAATAAAGCTGTGCTCGGAAACAATATAGTTCACGTCTTCCCCGTTTCTGTATGGGAAAACCCACGCTACGGAGGTTAGGTCGATTTTTTTTGACAGGTCCACTCCGCAATATACATCCATCCCCCTCAAATCGATCGGCAGCTTTTTCACTTCGCACGCCTTCCATTTCTCCATATCCATGTAGCCGTTTTTCTTTGCCTGGACCCACACATCCCCCATTTTTGTGAGCCATGCGGTCATCTTTTCCGGGATCTGACAGGCAAGCTCATATTCCTGCCGGATCTTCTTTCGGCCTTCCGGATATGTCATTCGGATCGGATTCGCTTTTATCCACGTCTCCTCTGGAATATGGCTCGGATCTGCGTAGTCTTCCGGGTCAAGCTCCATGATGTCTATCAGATATTCGTCATTCCATACATCAACATTCGGATTGAGTACATTTGAGCAGAATGTGTATTCCTGCTGATAGCATGGGACGTTCAGGTCTTTCCCAGCGGTAGTAATGATCATTAGCAGAGATTCTTTTGTGTTGGATCCCAATGCCAGGTCGTAAAAATCCGTGTTCTGGTGCTGATGGTATTCGTCCAGGATGTACACGGCTCCGTTTGTTCCGTCTCCGCTTTTTCCATCGTCCTTTGACAGCGGTTTCAGAAAAGACCCCGATTTGATATGCACGATCTCATTTCGGTTGAATTTAAATTTTGTTTGAAGGATGGAGCCTCGAGACATCAGTCCGCATTCGTCAAATACAATCTTTGACTGATCCCGTTTCACTCCGGCGGTGTACTCTTCGTACACCTCTCCATGTCTGGTACTTTCGACGGCCAATTCGTACATTGCAATACCACCAAGCGTCTGCGATTTTGCGTTCTTCCTGCCAACCTCTTCAAACATTTTTGTAAACCGTTTTCCTCCGGTCTTTTTGTTTCTCCATCCGTACAGTTGACAGACCATAAACTTCTGCCATGTTGTCAGGATGATCGGGGTGCCGGCAAGCACTCCCTTGCTGTGCTTAAACAGGGCGAACCAGTCTACAATTTCCTTTGCCTTCTGCTCATTCCACTCATAGAGATATTCTGGATTTTCTGTCTTTTCAAGGTCGTTCAATAGTCGTTGACAGGCATATCTGTGTTTCGTGCACGAGACTATTGTTCCGTCAATGCAGTCCTCTGCATATTGTGTGATTTCGTCTAATATGGTCACATGGCATTCCTCAGATCGCTCCGAACTCGGACTGAATCCGGTCTTCTGTCTTGTTGGTCTTCTCCGCCGCCGCCTTCAGTCGGCTCGAGACGGACATTCCGCACATATCAGCAAACCGCCGAAGTTCCTGTGCGTACTTGATCTGCAAATTTGATGCAGTCCCAATCACTTTCAACTCGTCGTCGCTCAACGGTCGTTCCAGCGTTCGGATCTGCTTGATCTCCTCCGTATAGTACCGATACTGTGCGTAGGCATTGCAGTATCCTGCAATGTTTGCACGGTCCAGGTTTCCGACAACTCCTATTTCCTTTAACTGCGGAACCACGCGTCTCCACTCTTTTCTGGCCTCTTTATCTACGAGCCAGACAGGTGGACGCTCGATTTCGTCCGAATTCGTCTGAACCGCTTCCTGCTCCATCTGCAGCTGAATGATTTTCTCGCGGGTAATATGTCCCTTTTGCGAGGATAAAGGTTTCCTTGCCTTCCCTTTCATCGGCGCTCACCTCCTTCCGGAAAGAGTTCCATTTGGATTTTTGCGTAAGCTTGAGAGGAACGTGCGGTTTTTTGGAATTGTCAGAAAACTTTTTCAATACCCCCTTGGGTATTACTCCACTATTTCCTTCCGATATCTTCGCAGCATTTCCGTCAATCTTCGCTCCATCTCATGCTTGCCAAGCCTCTTATATTCGTCTTCAATCCGTCCGTGCGTCGGCCCGGCGACGCTTATAAGATTGTTCTTGTCTAGTCGTTTGCTCCAATCATCGCGGAGAGGAATGATATGATGCACCGTGTCGGCTGGCACAATCGTTCCGTCTGTCATATACCGATACACATCAATACCCTGATCCAGATTAAGTACAGCCTCCCGTGTACACTTCCACTCTCTCGATTGGTAGAAGCCTGTCGCCTCTCTATTCCGCCGATGGGTGTCGTAGTCCTTGTGTCTCTCCCTGTTGCGTTTCTTCATCACCGCTGCCCTGCAGCTGCATGTCTGATCAACCGGAATCCACTTGCCGCAAAAGCTGCACTGCTTTGTAATCATCGCCATTCTCTCCCGCTGCTCTTGTCCTTCAGACAGATCCGCCCGACAATCTCAAACCCGGCAAGGCCTGCAATATCCCGAAGCAGGTAGATCACCTTCATCACCGGCTCCGGTGTCCGGTCTGCATGCTTCACTGCCTCATCAGCTGTCGGATCCCTATACCGTTCTCCGTTCATCTTTTCGCCCTCAATGATCACCAGACTGTACCACCGCAATACTAAACAGCATTCCACCCGCCCCGATCAGCAGCCCGATAATAAAACCAACCATTCGTTCTCCCTCACTTTTGCGCATGAAAAAGGACAGCCGGTTAAGCTGTCCCTTCTTTGTTACTTCTTGTGTTGTTCAATAAACTCCTGCATAAACTTTGTTATCTCGGCAGACTGGCTCGTTCCCGCTATCCTGCACGCTTCGGCAAAATCATCACATAGCTCTTTTCTAAGCTTATAAGATTTTGAAATGAGTCCAACTTTCTGCTGATATTTCTGTGAAGCTCTTGTCTGCGCTTTCGGCTCCCCTTTTGGCATTATTATCGCCTCCTCGCTGACCTTACAATCTGTAAGACAATATCCACGCCGAATAGTGTGAGTATCAGATAGTCGGACCATGTCATATTGTTAATGTCGATAACCCGGGAAACCAAAAGTGCAAGCAATACAGTTGTTACAATGTTTATACCTTTTTCCATTTCGTTTAAGATATGGTATACTGAAACCACCGAGGGCTTTCGCCCCCGATGTAAAGCGCTTATTTTAATCATCTATGTCTTTGAGGATTTTGAGGATTTCCAAGACCAGGTAGATTATTGTAAGCGCTTTTATTATTTCGTCCATATCTTTTACCTCCCTTCCTTTGAACTGATTATATTGTATCATATGGTACACCATATGTCAAGCATTATCAGAAAGAAGTTCAGTATTTATTAAGCGGGGCGTCAAATTAAGAAAAGAATCATATGGGTTCATTTATGTGTTCGGAGGAACAATAGTTTTGGCCATGCGCGACGCCCCGCGGCATCTCGGAAAAAGTGCCGTCATCACTCTTTCCAGACTACCATGCTATAAAGATAACATATTGACTTGTCCCCTGAGTCCCACACTTTACGTTTTTACCTTGATTTTTTTTGAAAGAAGATAGTAAAACTTGTGCCGACGATCATAATAATAATTTCTGCTGCATGGAATCATCATTACATTTTTCAAGTAATTGTAAGTGATTCCCTCGTTTGTGGCAGCCTTTAAGATATACATCCAGATACACGGATCCGCTGCCTTTGCCGTCTCCTCGACGGCATTAATATTTTCCTTCAGCTCTGCAAGCTCAATTGCTGTATTTTCAACCTCGTCCGGATTCGGGCTTGTCTGCACCTTTTCCCTGCTGTTGTCTATTCCCTTCGATGTGTCGGCAATGGCATTGTATCTATCGACCCATTTGTTGTATTGCAAAGCAAAGTGAAGAGCCATATAAAATTCATGATTCTCCAGCTTATACTCTCCGCGTTTCCATCCGGCTCTTGCTTTTGGCATCTTTCTCCCCCAAATTATGTGCCTCCTTTCTCCCTGCCCACGCCCAGGGAAAGGTTTTATCAACATGTTGCAGACACACAATTACATCTACTTTTTATTTTTGTTCCAGAATATTTATTGGTTTCCATGCGTGGGACGCTTTGTCAATGAAATACACCTGGTAACTTGTGCCGCTTCGGGCCTCGCTTCTTTTTTTCAAAGAACCCTAGTGATTTACAATCTCGGGGATCGCACCTCCTGCAATGTCCGACATTATCATAATAGCTGCATCCTGATACCGTTGTTCCAGTCATTGAGGCGTGTTCACATTTTCGGCAATTTTCCTTAATTTTGTAAATTTCATTCTCACTGAGGAATTTCCACCTCTTTCTCCGTTGCCCTGTGCTGTCGGTCTCAAATACCTCCATGACCCGCTGCATGTCAGTTCCTCGTTTTGTGGATTCGATGAACGCTCCCGTTTTAATGGCCTCTGTCGACCTGTGTGTGATTTTTCCCGGGTTAATTCCCTGCGCAACTGCTTCTGCAACTGTCATCCCGTTCCTTAGTCGGTTTGACATAGTTGATTGTGATATTCCAGTGCGGATACAGATTTCTTTCTGCGTCAGCATCATACCGTTGTATTCATATTTTCTTGGTTCTGTCATTTCCCGCTGCTCCCAAACCCACGGTCTCCCCGTTCGGTTTCTTCCAGCTCATCCACTTGTGTCAGGCTGAAGCTTCCGCAAGGCATGAATACGATCTGTACAATCTTGTCTCCCGCTTCGAACACATAGTCCTCGTTGCCGAGATTGTAGAGCTTCACAACAATGCTTCCGGTGTAGTGGCTGTCC
>NZ_JBQKFT010000032.1:0-16806 GCF_052119185.1 Bilifractor sp. LCP19S3_H10 | reverse complement strand
TTGGTCTCAGGATCTACCGGCGGAATGCAGGAAACAACTTAACTAGCAACTTGCAGCTGCCAGAAATGGCAGCTGTATTTTTTAATAAGGTACTGGCGGTTTACCGCTTACGAAGAAGTGATGAAAATTGTAGTTAGCGGATATGTAGGTAAGAAAATCACTGGAATTGGTCGAAATATTATCTCACTCTTAGATAACTCTGAATCGAATAACAAATACGTAATTTATACTAACTATGACATGAAGGATTCTTTTAAGTTTAAGAATCCAAATGTAACCGTAAAAACCTACAATGTCAGCAAAATGAGTTCAATGAAAAATCTTTTATGGACTACATTTATTTTCCCGTTAAAAGTAGCAAAGGAAAAAGCTGATAAGGGGCTTATCCCAAATTTCACGTTGCTCTTATTCAAATATAGGCCGACGGATGTTATTATGCACGATCTGATAGAGTTTAATGTTCCGGACAAATTTTCAAAGAAGAAAATGTTTTACAGAACAAAGTTGGCAGATCCAATCACAGCCAAGCGTGCAGACCATATTATTACAGTATCCGAGAATTCTAAAAAAGATATTGAAAAGTTCCTTCATATACCAGAAGAAAAGATCTCGGTTGTTTATAACGGCGTTGACCAGAAAAAATTCCATAAAATGGAAGAAAAAGAAGCATTGAATATTATCTCTAAAAAAGGCTGGCCAAGCGATTTCATCTTATATGCTGGTACAATAGATCACCCAGGGAAAAATGTCATGGGAGTCGTAAAGGCTTTTGAGTGTTTGAAAGAGGAAGGAAGGTATTCTGGAAATCTTATTCTGGCCGGAATGCCGGGAGCAAATCATGAAGCTGTTGATGAATATGTAGAGAAGTCTAAATATAAAAACGAAATCATCATGACAGGGTTTGTTACAGATGAGGAACTGGTAGCATTGTACTCTCTGTGTAAGGTATTTGTCTTTATTTCACTTTATGAAGGATTCGGTATTCCACCACTGGAAGCAATGTCGTGTGGAGCTAAAGTGGTTGTGTCTAACACATCATCATTACCAGAAGTTGTGGGGGATGTCGGCTGGACGGTTGATCCAACGAATAATTCAAGTGTAAAGGATACAATATGGAGTGCTTTGACATATGAGCCGGATAATGAATATATTAATAAACGCAAGAACCATTTAAAAAGTTACGATTGGGAAGCGCTTAGCCGCGAATTTGAGAGAACATTAGGATTATAATAAATGAGCAATGTAAAAGTATTTGCAATGTACTTGCCCCAATATCATGAAACAGATGAAAACTCTAAATTCTGGGGGAAAGGGTTCACAGATTGGGTATCTGTAAAAAAAGCAACCCCTTTATTTGAAGGACATGTGCAACCTCAAGTTCCACTTAATGGTAAGTATTATGATTTGTCAAATGTGGAAGATATAAGGTGGCAGGCTCGAATAGCTAAAGAGTACGGTGTATCAGGTTGGGGGATATACCATTACTGGTTTAATAGCAACCAAAAAACATTAACGAAACCAGCAGAGATAATCCTGAAGAATAAAGATATTGAGTTACCTTTTTTCTTTGCCTGGGATAATGCTAGTTGGAAAAGAACATGGAGCAAATTAAAGGGAAATGACTGGTCTCCCATTAATGATGAAAAGAAGACTTCAGATCGTGGACCAGAAATATTAATCCAATATGAACTGGGTGGTAAGGCTGATTGGAAGAAGCATTTTGATTACTTGCTGCCGTACTTTCAGGATGAGCGTTATATCAAGCATAACAACAAGCCGCTGTTCTTGATTTATAACTATGAAAATAAATTGCTGGAAATGAATCATTACTGGGATTTACTTGCAAGAGAACACGGGTTTGACGGGGTTGAATTAGTATATAGTTTTAATCCATTACATGGAATTCCTAAAGAAGCGCATAAGTTCAGATATGAGCCTTTATACTCTGGTTGGGGTAATTTTGCTGATAGATTAAAACGACTTATGAACAGAAATGCCGAGCAAAAAAACATAAAACTTTTTAGCTACGATAAGGTTTGGCAACAGATCCTCACAAATGCAAAGCGATGCCATGATCAAAACATGTATTATGGCTGCTTTGTTGGGTACGACGATTCGCCACGTCGCGGTCATAAAGGGAAAGCGATTGTTGATGCGTCAGCTGAGAAGTTTCAAAAGTACTTGAGACAATTGATTAAGATATGTGAGAGTCAAAACAAGGAATATATTTTCTTGACCGCATGGAATGAGTGGGGGGAGGGAGCTCATTTGGAGCCAGATTCTGTAAATGAATACTCATATCTTGAAGCATATAAGAAAGCAAGATCGTAAATACATGCAAAAAAAATCAGTACTAAAATACACATTATTAAATCAACTAAGAGGCCAAATAAAGTTAAATGCCTTTTGTAGAAAATGGTGTCGTTTGAATACAGCCAATGATACTATTCCTCGGAATATTTTTCCAATGGAATGCGTTACAATTGGAGACTATACATATGGGGAATTAAATATTGTTACATTCAATTCGAAGACGCGACTTGAGATTGGACGCTTTGTGTCCATAGCTCAGAATGTATATTTTATGTTAGATGTGGAGCATCATACAGATAGAATTTCTACATATCCTTTTAAAGAGAAAATACTTGGCTCAGAAGAACCTGAAGCATTCTCTAAGGGGAATATTGTAGTTGACGATGATGTTTGGATTGGATTTGGAGCAATTATCATGTCTGGTGTTCATATTGGACAAGGCGCAATTATTGCCGCAGGTGCGGTTGTTACGAAAGATGTGCCTCCGTATGCAATCGTAGGTGGATGTCCAGCTAAATTAATTAAATATCGTATAGACGAGAATCTTATCGATAAAACAATGGAAGCCTTCAACACAATTATAAAAAACGAAAACATAGAAGAACGCATCGATATGCTACAATCCAATGTAAATCCATCAAATGTTTTAAGAATAACTAAATCGATAAGCTGATAAGGAATTTGGGTCGCTCAATGATTAGGATAAAAAAACAAACAAGAACATTTATGACACTACAGGCAGCATCATTTGTGGTGGCTCTCTTGAATTTTATACCAGTACTTGATTGGCTATTAATTGCATTCTTTATTTGCGAAGTTATTTATATAGCAATTCGTGAACATGGTGTTTTTCTTAAATACTTGTACTTTCTTGTATTAATGGTTTGGAATACGTTATGCGTTTTTTGTGTTGATAATTTTCGTGTTTTTTTGCCAAACTTATTAATGAGATCCTATAGAACTGGTGCTTTGGCACCATTGGTAATTGCCAACAATGTATTTTTGCTTACTATACTTCTGCTTGAAAATAATAATAAGACGAAAAAGGTTAAGCAGTTATACAATGATTCAGATGGAAATGTTCAGATAAGATTATCTGGATATAAAAGATTGATTTCTAGAGTAATTGCGATCGGAGCAATAATAGTAGCAGTCATATTTTTGAATCAGGTGTTACGAAACAATTATTATACTTCAGGCTACTCCACACGCTTTGAGTATATGCAAAATTCAAATGCAATAGCTTTGAAATATTTTGGTTACCTACCATATTTAATCCCCTTTTTCTTAATAACAGAAAAAAGGAGAATCAACAAGAAATTAATTAGTATATATGTAGTTTTGTATATCGCTTTTTTGCTGTTAATTGGCCAAAAATTCACACCTATATTTGAACTTTTTACATTACTAATATTATGTTATCTTATTCCATTTTACAATAAGCGAATCGAAAAAAACTATAAAAAAATATTTATATACCTCATTTTGATTGCCGTTGCTTTTGTTTTTTTTTCTGGAATTCAGTCAATAATTGAACGAGGAAGTTCATCTATTGGAATTGCTATGCTATTCAATAGAATCATAAATGGCCAAGGTGATGTCTGGTGGGGAATATATGCGCAGTTTTCGAATCAACCACCTCATTTAAAAGAAATCTCTGACGAACTTAGCTTTATCGGGAATACTTCAAATGATCAGTTAACATATAACTTTGGTATTTATAAAATGATGAATCTCATAGCTCCTAGGGCTGTTTTAGAGAGTTATGCCAGAAAAGGAGCACGCTTCACTGCTAGTACAAATGCCTCCATATATTATTATTTTGGAATAGTTGGGCTATTAACTTTTCAGATTTTATTTGCAATTGTGATTTGGTACATTACCAATAAAATCATAGTGCTTTGTGCAAAAGGAAAAGCCTTTGAAACTGTTTTATGGTGCTTCTTAAGAAACTACAGCTTAAGTATTTATATGATGTCAGCATTTGACCTGTTTTTCAGAAACACAACAAAAATTATCATTTTTCTTATTATAATTTCATATTTTTATAATTACTTAGGACGCAAAACCAAAAGATCTTTGAACGCAAAAAGGTGCTAGGTGGAACATGACAGTTGAAATGCTTTTTGAAATTATTAACAGAACTAGGATCCCTGAGTTTCAAAATATAAATCTCGGTGAGATGCTATATACAGTTGTGAAATCATCCTTAGAAAGACGAATAAAAAACAACTTAAAATATATGTTAAGTGTTTTAGCCTTTCATTCAGTTAATTTTTCAAAAAATGGAAAAGGTAATGATTTGTTTTTATATTCTTTTTCGTATTTGGGAAGACAAGACCACTTACTAAGAACGATAAGTGCATCGAGATGTTCACAAAATTCGACAACAATAATTTCACAAAAAAAATTCAGAATTAAGTTAGACTTCTTTAAAAAAATGCATTTCTTCCTTAAGTGGAAAGATAGGTTAATAAGTAATGGAGTACCCAATAATGCAGCGTTTTACCTTGCACTAATTCTTGTGGACGCATATCATTCCTATTGTGAGATTGAAGAGTATTTAAAAAAAGAAAAAATAATTCCTTCATTATTTGTGTCATTATGCGATGGACATCCAATTGATTATTATATTACAAGCAGAATGAATGAATGTAATGTGCCAACTGCAACTCTCCAACATGGTTTGTTTAGTCATTTCGAACCCTGGATTTTTCATAATAGCCACAGTAAATATTTCTTGGCATATAATCAAATGACAATAGATGAAGCACAAAAGTCCGGAAAAAAAGATATAAATCACATATTGATTGTTGGTCCACCATCGCTGATTGGTAAAAATAGAAATTATAATTTCACAAAAACTAATTTTCATAAAATTGGAGTTGCTCTGCTGGGAAAAGGCTATGAAAAACAAAATGAAGAAATAATCAACATCATAAGATTACTTTGCGAGAAAAGTAATTATTTATTTACAGTACGAGATCATGCAGACGTCCATACTCCCCTGCCTCAAATGAGTAATATGGTTCGGGATCGCAGCGAAAATATTGAAACCTTTATCGAAAATAGTGACTTTATTGTTACTGGAAGCTCCACGGTTTTCTTTGATACATTTGTTCATAATAAAATTGCGGTTAGATATATAGGTGAACAGGATAGATACGAACAAATTGATGACTTTTCATTTAGAAATGAAAGCGATTTGCTTAAATATTTTTCGGATTATTATTACGACTTCAACCGAATAGCTGTTAGAGCAAAAAAAGTTTTGGATTATTTTCTACCGCAGGAAGACATATTAAAATTATATACAACTGCATTTGAAAAAATTAAAGGAGGTAGTCTCACATGAAAATATTATCAATAATTCCAGCTAGAGCAGGATCAAAAGGAATTCCCAATAAGAACATCCGTATCATAGGTGGACATCCACTCATTTATTATTCCATAAAGAATACCGTAGAATCCTCTTTAATAACCGATGTTATCGTTTCGACTGACTCACCTGATGTAAAAATAATCGCTGAGCAGATGGGAGTTAAGGTTCATTGGAGGAATGAACGTCTTTGTAAAGATGATGTAACACTCGATGCAGTGATTTACGATGCTATTCCAAAAAATAAAACTTGGGATTATATAGTTACAATGCAGCCTACATCGCCGACACTGAAAGTAGAAACCCTAGATGCAGCGATCCAATACGCGATAAATAATAATTTAGACACCTTAATTTCAGCTATTAATGCACCGCATCTTTCCTGGGGCGTTAAAAACGGAAAGAAAGTTCCCAATTACACTGGACGATTGAACCGACAGTACCTTCCTCCTTGTTATATGGAGACAGGTGCTTTTGTAATATCCAGAGCTTCTGCTGTTACTGAGAAGACAAGAATTGGATCAACTGTTGATGTTTACGAGGTCTCTGAGGATGAAGCAGTAGATATCGATACATTTGAAGATTTACGGACAGTGGCGGCGATACTTGAAAAACAGAAAATCGCAATCTATGTGAATGGAAATAATAGCAGAGGAACAGGGCATGTTTATCGTGCGCTGGAGCTTGCAGATGAATTTTTTACTAAGCCAGACATCTATTACGACAAAAACCAGACAGACGTTTCCGTATTTGGAAAGACTACTCACAACCTAATCCCCGTAAACGGAATAGTTGAATTGTTTAACATCTGCAGAGAAAAGCAATACACAATATTTATTAACGACATTCTTTCTACATCTATCGACTATATGATCGGGCTTAGATCAGTTCTACCAAAAGCGAAAATAATCAATTTTGAAGATGATGGGGAAGGAGCGGGAAAAGCTGACCTAGTGTTCAATGCTCTTTTTGGAGACGAAGAACATAAAAATGAAAGGGCCGGAGAAAAATACTACATCGCTGGAAAAGCCTTTTTGTTCTATAAACCAATAAATATTAAGGAAAAAGTAAAAACTGTCCTCATTGCATTCGGAGGAGCCGATCCACAGAATTACACCGATCGACTGCTGAATATTGTGTCAAAACCTGAATATAAAGATTACCATTTCAAAGTGGTACTTGGTCGCGCAAAAACGCATGTGGCGGAATTGTTAGAATTCAACAAGTACCCAAACATTGAGGTTTTACATGATATCTCAGATATGGCAAGCGTTATGTCAACATGTGATATTGCTATAACTTCCAGAGGACGCACGGGATATGAGTTGGCAATTATGGGAATACCTTCTATTGCGATGGCACAAAATAAGAGGGAGGAAAGGCATGGCTTTGTCAGTCGCGAGAATGGCTTTGATTATATAGGCTTAAATCCAAGTGATGATATGATTGAAGGGAATTTGAAGATGTATCTTGCTTCTTCAAAAGAAGATCGTAAGAAATTCCAAGATATGTTATTAAGTCATGATCTTAAGAATGGCCGAAAGAGAGTTATGGACCTGATTAATAGTCTGTAATATGGAGGTTAGAAGATGAAAAGTAGTAAACCATATGTTATTGCTGAGTTTGGCGTTAATTTTTATGATACTGCAAAAGTAATGAACATTACGCCCCTAGAAGCGGCAAAGCTTTATATTGACAGAGCGGCAGAAACTGGAATAGATTGCGCGAAGTTTCAGGCATATAAGGCTAACACAATTGCATCAAAGAATTCTCCAGCATACTGGGATCGGACAAAAGAACCTACGGACTCACAGTATAAGCTATTTACTAAATTTGATTCGTTCGATGAGAAAGATTATAGAGAGCTTGCAGACTATACCCATGAGAAAGGAATGGATTTCACAGCAACACCATTTGATTATAACAGCGCTGATTTCCTTTATGACATGGTGGACTTTTATAAAATAGCTTCTGCCGATCTTTCTAACCTTCCATTCCTCAGGCACATTGCTGAAAAAGGTAAGAAGGTTATGGTTTCTGTTGGAGCGGCGTACCTTTCTGAAGTAGATGAAGCAGTTAGAGTCATCAAGGATGCTGGACTTAAAAGCAATGACATCACACTTCTCCATTGCGTCCTTTCATATCCTACAAAGCCAGAAGACGCAAACCTTCGAATTATTAAAACTCTAAAAAGAGATTTCCCGGATCTTCATGTGGGATTCAGTGATCATGTTGCACCTGATGATACAATGATGACACTTGCAGCAGCATATATGGAAGGCGCGGAAGTAATTGAGAAGCATTTTACATTGGATAAAACGCTTCAGGGTAACGACCATTATCACGCCGGCGAACCTGAGGATTTTGCAAAGGCAATCGCGAACTTTAGATGGATTGATAAAGTGCTTGGATCTGATGTGAAAACTGTTCTTCCTTGCGAAGAGATTCCACGGCGTGAAGCAAGGAGATCACTGGTTTTGACAAGAGATATGAAAGCAGGCGAAGTTATTACTAAAAAGGATCTAATGCCTAAGAGACCCGGAACTGGTATTAGCCCTAAATACACTGATATTGTAATCGGCAGAGCAGTGAAAGAAAATCTTACAGAAGACACAATTTTAACTTGGGATATGATCTGATGAAATCCAATTTTCTGAAATCAAAAGGTGCCAATACCCAGACGTTCTATAATTTCCTGAGTACTATGTTACGTAGCGGCATAATGTTTATAACTATGCCAATTTTTACGCGGATATTGGGAACAGAACAGTATGGCTTATATTCAATCTATGCTTCATGGCTGACTATTTTTGTGTGTTTCATGGGTATGAATGTAAAGTCTGGGTTAGGCACTGGATTATATAAGTTTAAGGATGACTATCCAAAATTTAGATCAAGTACCCTTGTAGAGGGAAGCTTAATAAGTGCGGTAATAATTATTGTTGCTGTTTTAATTTATCCGCTCATCAAAAGTATTTTCGGTTATCCAATATTCATATTCACGATACTTTTATTTGAAGCATTTGCTCAGTTTATATTGGATTTTGCAAACTTGGCATGGATTTATGAAAAAAAGGCTGCCAGCAATATGCTTGTTTCGATAGCAACATTGGTACTGACCTCTGTCCTTTCAATTGCGTTAATTATGATGTGGAATGGTGATCATGATACGCTGTATTATGGCAGGGTTATTGGCACAGCTCTTCCGCAGGTTGCTATAGCGATATTTGTCTGGGCATATATATTTAAACAACAACCCTATGGATTCAACAAGGAGTATTGGAAATACAGCTTTCTTTTCGGAGTGCCTCTCGTATTTCATATGCTTTCTCAGCAAATCCTTGGACAGTCCGATCGATTAATGATGAAGTGGTTCGGGACCGGAAGCGGACAAATAGGCATTTATAGTTTTTATTATTCTTTTGTTACAATCCTTACAACTATACTAAATGCACTCAATAACTCATGGTGTCCATTTTTATACGATGATCTGGCCAAACGGAATTACAAAGTTTTAGACAAGAAAATAGGAAATTATGTCCAAATATTTACAGTGCTTTGCTTGGGATTTCTTCTTGTATCACGAGAGGTAATGAAAATTTTTGCTAATGAAGAATATTGGTCCGGCGTAAATCTTATCCCGATACTGGTCTTAGTTACGTACTGTACATATTTTTATCAATTTGGAGTAAACTACGAATTTTTTAATTCCAGGCCAAGGGTTGTAGCCATTGGTACAGTTGTAGCGGCAATTTCAAACATAATATTAAACTCTATTCTAATACCGCCGTATGGAATGTTTGGTGCGGCTATTGCAACTTTAATAAGCTATGCTATATTAGCAGCAATGCATACAATCGTTGTAAAGACCTGGAAACTTGAAAAGTATCCGCTCACGTATAAACCGGTTGTGTTAGGATTATTGCTTGTACTAATAGGATGTGTTATTTTTTACGTTGCCAAGGATCTTATGGTTATTAGATGGGGACTTGGAGTGGCATTAGGAGTATATTTGGTACTGTCAGTTTATAAGCGAAAAACGATATTCTAATATATATGGTCATTTGTCCAACTCCCTTCTCGAGGATCATATTTAGAAGGACTTTTATAAAACAATCGAAGAAGTATAGATGACATTTGAATGGGATCAAGAAAAGAACAAAGTAAATATTGCAAAACATGGCATCTCATTCGAACTTGCCAGTAAAGCTTTTTTCGATCCGCTCCGTATCGATCTATATGACAAAAGGCATAGCCAAGAAGAGGATCGTTTTATTACAATAGGATATGTCAGGGGAGTGGCGATACTTATTGCGTATACAGCTACAGAAGATAAAGTACGGATCATCTCAGCGAGGAGAGCACTGAAAAGTGAAATTGAGACATTTTATTATTGAAGCATCACCAATCGCAAAAGGGGTAGCATAGGAGTGAGAAATTGGAACCAATGACTGTATTTACCATAATCGTAGGCATTGCCACAATCCTTTCTGCAATATTTTCTGGATTGGCATTGAAGAATACCGCCGATATAAAGAATCAACTTAACAATAAAGTTGAGGGGGAAAACAATACTGCTTCGAATCAACATAATACTGGCAATGTGCATGGAAATCTGAATCAGGCTGGAAGAGATATGACAATCAATACAGGCTCCGAGAAGCAGAAGAAGTGAAATGAGGTAACGGCATGCTGGATTTTCTTAGTAAAATATTTTCACCTATCAATACAGAAAAGACTGATCATGCTGTTGTCAATGTTGCTGGTAATATTAACCAGGCGGGCAGGGATCTCATTGTAAATAAACAAATTACTGTTAATGAGGGAGTAAGATCTCCACTTATTGGGAAATATTATCAGGAGCATATTGAAGAATGTAGGAAGGCAATCCTTCATTCAAATTCTGACGGCTTAAAAGCAAACATCGAAGAATTACGTCAGGACAATACTAACCTCACGGATGAGGAGGCCGAAAAGGTTAGTTTTTACACATACCTTTTGGCCATTTACAAGAATAATATGGAGGATCAACAGAGAGAAGAAGTTAAGCTTCATGGCTCGATTTTTGCGGCTCAAGTGAATGCGTTAAAAGAGTGTGAAAACCAAGGAGATGTAACTGATGAGTCGTTTGCAGCGCTTTTTCCTGA
Organism: Bilifractor sp. LCP19S3_H10; assembly: GCF_052119185.1. Lineage (NCBI taxonomy): Bacteria > Bacillati > Bacillota > Clostridia > Lachnospirales > Lachnospiraceae > Bilifractor > Bilifractor sp. LCP19S3_H10. The sequence goes on along the minus strand of NZ_JBQKFT010000032.1, from coordinate 5,967 downwards.
AACTCAATCCGTAATTCTGTATCTTCTTTTTGGCGACTCTAAATATAGAAGGATAGAGGATCTTTACAAAGGTATTTCAAATAATAATATTGAAATCTATGATAACCTTCAATATTTCGCGGGCCTTTCCTACTTTAATCAACATATTTTTAATGAGTCTGCAGCAGCTTTAAAAGATCTTGCGAGCAGGTGTCCGTCTCCACGCTTTCAGGCATATGCTCTTCTTGCAGAGATACATGAAGATATTAAAAAGATTGCAAACGGAGAAAATCTGAAAGATGAACTTAAAGAAAAGACTATTGAGCTAAATCAGATTTGTACAGAGCATCCTGAATTGTCTTCTGGGAACGGGAATCTTATTAATCTCACAAGGTTGCAGGTGGCATTATACGCTGATTTGGATCATTTTCTCTCTGTTTATAACAGTCTCCCGGTTTCTGTTCAAAACCACCCGGAATTCAGAAATCTCCTTGCTGGATATTATCAGGGGAAGGGAGAGTATAAGAAAGCAGTCGATGTATATGATGGAATTGACTGGGAGGATTCACCCGGACTGACAGAAGCGTATTTCTATGCACTCCTTCTCGATAAGGAATATGTAAGTGTTGAGGAGATTTATGGTTCCCTGCAAAATAAGACATCAAGAATTGAAGCTTTTAGACTGGTTGCCTTAGCACAAATCGATCATGAAAGCTATGAGGCGGAGTTAAAGAGGCAGCTTGAGGATAATGTTAATAATAGTCATGATTTTGTTTTTGCATTATTATTTGTTGAGGAGGAAGATGTATTTAATAATTTCATTGTTTCTATCATAAATGAGCATTTTGAATGCTTAAAAATGATGGATGACTCTGACAAGAATGCTCTTATTGCTGTATTAGTCAAATTTCATGCGCTTGATCTTGCCTTAAAATTCCTTGACACAATTAGAGATTTCAAGACAATAGATCAAAACTCCGTAATGGAGATTTATCGGCAACTTTTCGTATTTGCTCAAAGATTAGGTTTAAGAGGAGAGGGTAATAATCTTCTTGATTCGGATCTTCATAAAATAGAAAATATAGCAGATAAATTTATTTTACATCAAATTGGTCTTAAGTATTTCTATCAGCTGAAGGTAATGTGTTGCCAGTATTTAGGTAAGCTGACCAGTGCCAAATTCTATTCGGAAGAACTTTTCAAGTTGTCACCGGATAAGAATTTGGCCGCTAATATTATCCAGTTTCTGCATCAGGAGAACAATCACAGTGTAAAGTCTTATGAACCATATATTGCATTTTTGCAGGGGACAAAAGAGCCTTCAAAACTGATAGTTCTGGCTTTTGCTTATCAGAAGATTGGAAAGCTCGAGCAGGGTGAGTATTGTGCTTACAAAGCAATTTATTACCTTAATGGAATTGAAGACTATAATGTTATTAATGCATATCTGAGGTTCTGGCAAGAGAATCTTATGCATATTGTTTCGGGTACCGGAACTATTGATCGCGTGACTGGGAATTGTGTCATTTACCTTGTAGCGGGACAAGAGAAGCTACAGTTCTGTCTTGATCAGGAATCAGAGCTGGACATGAAAGAAAATAATAGCCTTGGCATGAAGCACTTGAGCCGGGCAACAGGTGATTCCCAACTTTATAATAAATTGCTTGGAGGAGCAAAAGGACAGATATTTAACATCGAGGGTAAATCCTATAAATTGGTTTCAATTCAGGATCGCTACGCTGTTGCAAGCAGTTATGTTCTTAATATTGCTTCGAATAATGAAGACAAGACAAAGGTAATATTGACTACTATTACAGGAACCTCTCCTGAAGATATGCTTCAAAAAATAAGGGCATATACAGAGCAGCATAGTGGGAAGGAAATCCTTGATATTTATCATTTCAAAGACAACGAGTGGGGGTGTCCGATCGAGGCAATTAAAGGGGGAGATTATGGTTCTTATCTTGATGTTGTGAATTATTTGCTGTATGCCAAGGACGAGATTCTTTATGCCGGACAAGCAACAAATCAGATCGAAGCAAAGTTATACTTGGTTTCATTATCTACGCTGGCAATATTGAGTATGACTGATCAACTTTCTGTTTTGGATGACTTTGCTGATAAGATTGTTATTCCTGATTCTCTTGTCACTTTTGTTGAAGACCAGGTCAATGCTCTCAGTGGAAGTAACTCTGTTGGCCAACTGATATTTGATGCGAATGGGAAGGCAATTCTTCTGAAAGAGCACGATCAATATATATTGAAGTGGTGGGAGCGTATAAGAGATTATTGCATACATTTTCAAACAGTTTCAGTTACCGATCAGGAGCGAATTTCTCTTGCTATAATAAAAGATATTTCCGCAGAAGAATTTGTAAAGGATATGCGCTCAGGAACGATTGAGCTTGACTATCTGATTGTTGGAAAGAAATGTCAGGCCATATATGTATGCGATGATCTTTTCTGGAGGAAGCTTGCATCGTATTTAAATATTGAAAACATTAATTCGTCCTCATTAGCTTTTGGAATGAAGGTTGAAAAGCGAGCTAGGGCTTTTGTAGAAAAGATGTCAGAGATAAATTATTTATATCCTTCTTTCCTGCTTACAGATGATACTGCATGGGCCAAACGTGTGATCAGTAATCTTCTAAAAAATAAATACAAAGAAGAGTACTTCAGACCGATTATTTCGCGGGCTTATCTTCAAGCGAGAAAAGAAGTTATGCGAAGTTTGACTATCGGCCCTTTCAATTATTTAGATGAAAAGTTGTCTGGAGAGGAAGAAGAGCAGTTAGATAGGCTTGAAAAGAAATCAGATGAAGAGATCAGACAGGAGGCAGAACAAGATCCAGAATGTCTGCCGATAGCGTGATAGTACTTTACTGGATACTGTTACCAGGTGACATTATTGTGAACTTTGCATCTGAGCTACACTAAGAATTCTACAACAACATAAATCTTTGAAAAAGTCCGGATTTCCGGTTTTTTTGATTGATTGTGAACTCCCTCAATAATTAACTCTCGTTGGGAGGGCACCATGTATCTCGATTACGAGGTCAAAATACCAGATTCCAAACACGGGATCACCCGGAAAACAATCCGTGGAATAACCTATATTTACTATGCTTATGATCGCAAGTACAGTTCGGAAAAGCATTATTCCGTTCCAAAAAATACGTAAGCGCATAATCTGAGGGCGGATAGCTAGACCGTCTGATCTCTTCTATGATGAGTTACAGCAAGATAGCATGGAGTAATTCACTACACTCATGGAGGCCGGTTTTTATGAAATTCACACTGGCTATTATCGATACAAATATATTTGTTAAAAGCGGTTGTGATTTCCTTGGAATCAAATCGAAAATGCTACCGGCATTATTTGAAACGATTAGTGAGAAAGGATTAACACTGCTACAGTCAGACATTGTTGATGGCGAAGTTAAGGCTCACATTCGTACTTCTAAGCTTGTAGAGAAGTTTTACAGAATAGATGAAGCCTGGAAAGCCAATGAAAAGCTTCTAGAACATTATTCGATTGGGAAGGTTTCACCAGTATCCAAAATCAATCTTAAAGAGGACTTATATCAGGCGTATCAAGCTTCTTATTATGAAGCAATTCATTTGGAATATCCTGATCCGAAAAGAGTATTTGATTCTTACTTTGCATTGAAACCGCCCTTTAGTGAGAAGAAAAAGGACGAGTTTCCTGATGGATTTGTCTTACATTCCGTTCAAGATTATCTTGAAGAGCACAGCAGTGATACGCTGCTGGTCATTTCAGGTGATAATGACTGGAAAAACTTCTTTAAGGGATTTTCACGTGTAAAGGCTTGTGAGAATATTAAAGAAGCACAAGAGCTACTCCAAAATATTGACCTTATTCTTCCACATAATTTTATTTGCAAATTTATTGAAGCAAATAAGCGTGATTTACAGAAACTTGCTGAGACTGAGTTTGAAGGCCAATCTTACTACATCAATGATTATGATTCAGACGATGAATTGGATGTTGCTAAAGTTTATAGTGCCGACATTGAAGCGGACCCAGAGCTTGTTATTCCTTTAAGAGTAACTCGTGATAAGATCGTGGTTCAGACTTTAGCAAACTGCTTAATTGATGGAGAAGGAACCATATTTGATGAAAGCAGATCTGTGTGGGATTCGGAAGATCATGTATGGGGCTATCGGCAGTACTCATATTTAAAGTTTCGGAAGGCAATTGCAGAGACTACTTGTGAGCTAGAGATAACTTATAATTTTGATGAACTTGGAGACTTGAGTGAGTTCGAAGATGCAAGTGACGATGAGTTGCTGAGCATTTTAGCAAATGCATCTCAGGTTGAGAATTTGAGTTTGACAAATATGGGTGATATCAAGTTGGATCTTGACTTTGATGCCACAGAGGAAATCCCTCTTGATGATGACGATATGGCCAATATGGTGCTGAGAGAGGATAAAGGATATCCAGCACCAACCTGGGATGAGTTGAAGAAAAGTCACAAGAAGGTTGATTCACAGAAACGTAATAATTAATTCGCTTGTAAGCCTTAAAAACACTTGACAAATTTGTTATAATAGAATCCCAAGGAATATGTTAGAAAGGAGTGCGCATGATGGCAAAGTATAATGCTCTTCAAATTGCACATTGGTTTATACAAAGAAATGAAACAGCAATGGAAGAAAAGGGTGCCGATAAGATGACACTCCTGAAATTGCTGAAACTGATCTATTATGCAGAAGGATGCTATTTGGCAATTCATAATGGTGAGAGATTATTTGGCGAAAGAATTGTTGCATGGGAACATGGCCCAGTTGTTGAAGAAGTATACCGCGAATATCATGGTGATCCATATAATTTACCATTAAGTGATGCGGATAGAGACGACGCGAATGCCATTGCACCAGAGGATCAAGAATTGCTTGAACAAGTGTTCAATGTATTTGGCAAGTATTCTGCATGGGCTCTTCGTGATAAGACACATGAAGAAACACCGTGGCTCGAAGCAACAAAAAATGGACAGCGTGTTAATGGCGAAATAAACCAGGAAACTATGCGAAAATATTTCGTTGAGAACTATATCAGTGAATAATGCCTAAAGTAAAAGATAATGAAAAACTGAACGACAAGATAAGCAGAGAGAATCATTTTCCACAGGTGGCGAAGATTTGCTTTGGGTTTTCACATTTAACTACAAACAATGATTTTGGATTAAAAGGTTTTGAAAATAAAGAGGCTTACGCTGACTTAATCGGGAAGCTGGTAGATTGGTCTGGTATTAATGTAAGTGAGGCAAGACAAAGAGGTAAAAAATTAGGACTGGAAAGAATTCCATATAACCAATTGTCAAAACCAATGCAAGGAATTTGCGATAATTCAAATATTGTTTCTAAAGGTGGAAAGGTCGTCGTTTTTCAATTTTACAATCATCAATATCGGCTTATATGTAAAGAAGATATGATACATGCTAATATTCTTCATGTATTAGCGTTCGATTTTCATTTTTTAGCATATAATCACGGTTGATTTATACAGGATCCCGTCCAAATATTGTCCAAATATTGTTGACAGGTTGGCTTATATTTTTATAAACACGTTGCAAATCTATTGACAATAACATAAGACCTGCTCTCGGCGATCCGTCGATTCGTCGAGAGGATAGAGGAGTAGTTCAGGACATAGCGGCGCAAAGAAGATGGGACGATATTTTCTTAGTTCGGATGTCCCGGGACAAGCACCGTAATCCCCTCATAACCCAATATACCCAGGAGATCAGGCCATCGTTTCAGTCTTGATCCCCTGGGTATTTTTTTGCCCTTTTCACTTTAGCAAATTAACGCAGCAAAGAGAACCATATCTGCTACATGAGAAGTAATCACGTAAACGGTAAACCGCCAGTACCTGTTGTACCTAGCTAGCCTTTGCGATAATGGAGTCGAATAAATCTAAGGTTTTTTCGACTTCTCCAAAGGAGGCTTGGTATTGATGGA
>NZ_JBQKFT010000031.1:0-17253 GCF_052119185.1 Bilifractor sp. LCP19S3_H10 | reverse complement strand
CCTTCAGATTCCGTCTCACGGCGGACACCCTTGCCTTCGGCTATATCCTTCCCACTACCGGGCGGATTCGGGACTTGAACCCGTTGGAAACGTGCGCCGCTAGGCGCACTGTAAAAAGGCAGCCTTATTCAGGCTGCCTTTTTGGAGAAGGTATTTCTCTTATGGGGTGTAGCAAAAACTATATAATGTATTGGGGGGTTTTTACGGTTATTATAGTAACACGGGTCCCTCCAAAAGTCTGCACAAAGTTAACAAATTTTGCCATTTAGTTTTGTGCACCATTCACAATTATGATTCTGCAGCTCCATCTGCCACAGCTTTTGCTTCCTCTTCAAAAATAGCCTCAAATTCTTTGCGGTTTAATTTTTCCTTTTCCATCAGCTGTTTCGCGCACTCATCCAGAACAAATCTGTGCTTCTCAATGATCTCGCGGGCTCTGCTGTGGCAGTTCTCAATGATTTCCTTGACTTCCTCATCGATCGCAGCGGCGACATTTTCACTGTAGGACTTCGTGTGACCCCAGTCTCTTCCGATAAACACTTCATTGCTGTCGCCCTGGTCATAGTTTACCAGACCCAGCTTGGGAGACATGCCATATTTTGTGATCATGGCCCTTGCAGTCGCCGTCGCCTGCTTGATATCCTGGGATGCTCCGGTCGTAATATCGTCAAATACCATCTCCTCGGCCGCGCGTCCTCCCAGATCCACAATGATCTGCTGGATCATCTTGCCCTTGGTCATGAACATTTCATCGTTTTCCGGCTGCGGCATAGTATAGCCGGCCGCACCTGGCCCCGTGGGAATGATGGAAATCGTGTATACCGGTTCCATCAGATCCAGAACATGGAACAGAATAGCATGTCCGGTCTCATGGTAGGCAGTGATTTTTTTCTCCTTCTCGGAAATCACACGGCTTTTCTTCTCTGTGCCGATACCGACCTTGATGAAGGCATCCTTGATATCCTCCTGGCGGACATACGCCCTGGAGTCGCGCGCGGCATGAATTGCCGCCTCGTTCAAAAGATTCTCCAGATCCGCGCCGGTGAATCCCGCTGTCGTCTGCGCGATCTGCTTCAGATCAATATCATCGCCGAGCGGCTTGTTCTTCGCGTGAACCTTCAGGATTTCCTCCCTTCCTCTGATATCCGGCGGGCTTACTACAACCTTCCGGTCAAAACGTCCCGGACGCAGAATGGCCGGATCGAGAATATCCACACGGTTCGTGGCTGCCATCACGATAATTCCCTCGTTGACGCCGAATCCGTCCATCTCGACCAGAAGCTGGTTGAGGGTCTGCTCCCTCTCGTCATGTCCGCCGCCCATTCCGGTTCCACGGCGTCTGCCGACCGCGTCGATCTCATCAATGAAAACGATACACGGCGCGTTCTTTTTTGCCTCGGAAAAAAGATCTCTTACCCTGGAGGCTCCGACACCGACAAACATCTCCACAAAATCCGAGCCCGAGATGCTGAAGAACGCAACACCGGCTTCGCCGGCAACCGCCTTCGCCAGCAGCGTTTTGCCCGTTCCGGGAGGTCCCACGAGGATGACGCCCTTCGGAATCCGCGCTCCAACTTTCGTATATTTCGAGGGATTCTTGAGGAAATCCACGATTTCCACCAGATCCTCCTTCTCTTCCTCAAGCCCGGCTACGTCTGCAAAACGAACCTTGCTCTCCTTGCCGTTTGTCATCGACGCATGGCTCTTGCCGAAATCCATCATCCGGCTGTTGGCGTTACCCGCGCCTCCCGCGGATCTTGCGAGGAATCCCGCCAGGATAACCACCAGAAGAACACCCAGAAGAAACGGAATGAGAATCGTGCTCCATTCTCCGGACCGGGAAACGTCAGACACTGTATAACTGATGTCATGATCTTCCAGCTCCTGAATCGCATCGTTGACATCCGTGACATTCACCACATATTCCGTTCCATCCCGCAGGGTGAACGAAACCTTACCCGTGGGCACCTCGGCGTTCTGGCTGATCTCTGCACGGCTGATCTCGTCGTCCTTCAGATATTTCTCATAGGCCGATGCGCTGACCGCGCGGTTTGACTGCATGAGAGTCGGTATAATCAGGAAAAAAGCGATGATCACGGCCATGATGATCAGATACACCGCCATCCCTCTTCTGTTGTTCGTTCTGTTCAAAGTCTTCTGCTCCTTACTCTGCCGTACTATCTCGTTATCGAGATGCCCGCGCCAATTACCCCGGGCTGTTATTCTTCATGCGCAAAAATCGACATCTCGTTATCGCAATACCCGCGTCTATAACCCCGGGCTGTTATTCTTCATGCGCGAAAATCGACATCTCGTTATCGCGATGCCCGCGTCTATTACCGGGCGTCCTCGTCATCAAAAGAAATGACGCCGATGTACGGAAGATTTCTGTACCTCTGATCGTAATCAAGTCCGAATCCGACGACAAAATTGTCCGGAATCTGGAATCCGGAGTACTCCACATTCACATCCGGCACGACGCGCCGCTCCGGCTTGTCGAGGAGCGTGCACAGACGAATGCTGTTCGGCTTTCTCTTCTTGAAAATCTGCAGGAGATAGCTCAGCGTTCTTCCGGAATCAATAATATCCTCCACAATCAGCACATCCTTGCCCTCTATGCTCTGGTCCAGATCCTTCACAATCTTCACAATCCCGCTGGAAGAGGTTCCCCCGCCGTAGCTGGAAACCGACATGAAGTCCATGGTCACCGGGACGGTGATCTTCTTCGCCAGATCACACATGAATACCACTCCGCCCTTCAGGACGCAGATCATGGTGATTGTCCTGCCCTCGTAGTCCCTGCTGATTTGCGCGCCCAGCTCGGCAACTCTCTGCTGTACCTTCTCCTCCGGAATCAAAACCGATACCTTCTCGCTCATTCGAAAATCCTCCTATATAAAATTATCATTATCACACTATTTCCCGCTTTATCCGGACAGCCGTCTCATGCCTTTTTCCGGACTGTCGTCTCATGCCTTTCCCGGACTGTCGTCTCATGCCTTTCCCGGACTGTCGTCTCGTGCCCTACCGGACAGCCGTTTGCCTCTTGCTTTTTCCGGACAATCGTCTGCTTTCCGAACTTTTCTTCGTCCGTCCGGCTTCCTCATTGGCATGTCATTTCCTCCGCGGTGATCTCCAGGATATTCTTTGTTTTGTCTGTAATCCTGCAGTCCCCGCTGATTCTTCCTCCGACCACCCAGAAAATCCGCTGGCCGGATGCCAGAAGAGGAATTTCTCCACGTTCATCCCGCGGAATTTTTTCATTTATAAAGTAATCCTTCAGCTTCTTGGTCTGCCCGGTATCCGTGACAGCAATCCGGTCTCCGGCAAGCCGCGTTCGGAATACGATATTGTTTCCTATTTTATCATAGTCGAAGTACTTCGTATACCGATTTAGCGGTATTTTCTTCTCTGCTCCCGGGTATCCCCGCATTCGCCTGCAGGTAAATTTCCATCCCCTGAAGAAAAAGGTTCCTTCTCCCGTCACCGGTACAGCCGCGCTCTTCGCAAGCTCTGCGCCCCCGCGCACAAGACGGATTCCGTCATATCGCCGAACCGCACGGACGCCGTAAGGAAGATCTACTCCCTTTCCCACAGACATGTCGAACAGCTCGCGGAGCTGCCGCAGCTGTTCGCGCCCGAGGTCCTTTTTTCTTCCGGACACCATCTCCAGAGCATCCATCAGAATATAGCGCTGTATAACCTCTGCTTCCTGCATCACCGCGTCCTTCAGAAAAACAATGACGCCGCCATCGCTGTTCGAACCCACCTCCACCAGTTCGGATTCCCGCTTTCGCGCTTCCGCATGAAGGTATTCATCCGCCTCTGCCGCATCCTCAGCCAGCTCGCGAATGTGACGCACCGCCTCCGGATTCAGATGCTCTTCCAGATACGGAATCACCCGTTGTCTCAGACAGTTCCTGCTGTATTCTTCATCCAGGTTCGTCGCGTCAGTCCGCCAGCAGATGTTCTGTTCCCGAAGCCACTCCTCAATCTCCCATCTGCGTACAAACAAGAGAGGATGTATCACCGTAAGCTCTTCCGTGCGCGCGTCTTCCCATGCACCACCGATCCTGCTGACCGGACGGATGCCTGCGAGCCCTGCCAGAGAACTTCCGCGAACAGCCTGAAAGAGCGCGGTTTCCGCGAGATCATTTGCGTGATGCGCCAGCGCGATCTTCACTCCTTCTGCCGCACCCCCGCGACCGCGGACTTCTGTTACCCTTCTTCGTTTCGGATTATCTGCACGCTCACCTGTCTCTTCCGACAAGAATAGCCTCTCCGCCTTACACAGAGCATCCCGGAACGCCTGCTGCCGCAGAAGCCGCCCGGTTTCCTCGAGTCCCCTCTTTTCCCGCCTCGCGATTTCCGTAACCGGAAAAGAATATACATACAGAGGGATCTTTATTTCACGGCAGATCGTTCTCACATATTCCTCATCCGCATCCGCGTCCGTGCCTCTGATGTTGTGATTCACATGCACAGCCGCCAGATGGAAACTTCTCTTCTCCCTTAGAGCGTCCAGAACCAGAAGGAGACAGACGGAATCCGCACCGCCGGAAACACCGGCAATCACCACATCTCCCTCATCGATCATATGGAATCTGCGGATATATGCATCCGCCTTTCTTATCAGATCCATCTGTTCACTCCCGATCCGCTGTCATTGAAAAAAACTATATCCTCAGAATCGGATATCGCATCCCGTAATGTCCGGCTTTCTTCTTTTCATCACTGAAAAAAGCCATATCCGCAGAATCGGATATGGCTCCCGGTCATCTCATCAGTAGCCGGTACCACCGTAAGCTGTATCTCCGCCGGCATTCTCGGTCCCGGATTCCTGATCTTCCGAGGATGAAGAAGATGACGCAGATGAAGAAGAATCTGAAGAAGCAGATGTGTCGCTGTTTGCTCCGGCCGTATCCGATTCCCGGAAAATAATCTCTCCGTCCTTGATCAGGCCAAGCTTATCCTTCGCTACCTGCTCCTTGTAAGAATCGCTCTGTATATATTCCGACTCGCTGCGGATTTCCTCCGTGCGCTTCTGTTCCTCTTCGTTCTCCTTCTTGAGCTCCTCTATCTGAGTATTGCCCTCGGCAATTCTGCTGCTGAGCCTGGCACTTCCCGCCATCAGCGCGATCATCAGCGCGACCACCACAGCAATGATACACAACATTGTTTTCTTATTCTGACGCATTCCGGTCCCCTGTCACAGAAATATATGGTATCCCTTTCATGACGCTCTCGCGTCACTTCAGAATGATATCCGCTTTCATCATACCCGCTCCCCTCGAACCGCCAGGCAGTCCGCTTAACATTCCCTCGCTTGCCTTGCATTCCGCAAAACCAGGGATAGTTACCGAAACCACAGGCAGCCTGTTTAACACTTCCCGCGCCGCCGGTCACCCGCATTTTCAGAGAACTTATACGAAGTATAGCAGTCCGTTTTTGAAAAAGCAAGATTTCCCGGGCACGACATCAGACGTACTCATACGTCGACTGTGCGTCCTCCTTTCGGACGGTCTCCTGGACACTCAGCACCCGCACTGAAACTGTCTTCTCGCCGAAGAGGATGTCGATTCTGTCGCCTGCCTTTACCTCTGCGCTCGCTCTTGCCGTCTTCCCGTTCAGCAGGACGCGCCCCGCGTCACAGGCTTCATTCGCGACGGTTCTCCGCTTGATCAGTCTCGATACCTTCAGATATTTGTCTAATCTCATGGCATTCCTTTCTGTCTTCTGTTATCCGGCTCCGTTTTCAAAGAAACGCAAACTGTATATAAGAGTCATACGGGCACTGCCCGAACGACACGATGGGACTGCTGCATGGATCAGCCATGCTGCAGTCCCACCCTGTCATTTCACCTGTATAACGCTCTGCAACCGTTCTTCAGCAGCTGCTGTTATTTGATCATATCCTTCAGAGCTTTTCCTGCCTTGAACTTCGGAGATTTGGATGCTGCAATCTCGATGGTCTCACCTGTCTGAGGATTTCTTCCGCTGCGCGCTGCTCTCTCAGATACTTCGAAGGTTCCAAATCCAACAAGCTGCACCTTATCTCCGTCCTTTAACGCTTCTGCTACAGTATCAATGAATGCGCCAAGAGCTTTCTCAGAATCTTTTTTCGAAAGTCCCGTTTTCTCGGCGATTGCTGCCACTAATTCGGTTTTGTTCATGTAATACTTCCTCCTAAAATTTACAATATATGGTCTTTTTATACTATCAGACGCCTGATTTGTCAAGAAAATCCAAGTGTTTCAAGCATCCTCAAGAGTTTACTTTATACCATCCTCCGGCTTCTGACAACCGCCTTTTTGTTTTTTCCCGATTGGCACAGGATTTTTCCTGCGCACGGATTCGCGATCTCTGTCTGAATTTAAATTTCTCGTCATGATCAGGGCATTTTTTGAAAATCGTCTGAACTCACAGCCGCTCTCTCACCTGCATTTTCAGTACAATAAACCGCCATGCGATACATCATGCCACATGCTGTACAAGCTACCGATTGCTCCGTTCTTCGGACGATCCCGTACAGAAGCCGAGAAGAAATTCCCGATTGTTCTTCTCCGGATCATCCAGCACAAGCTCCAGTGCCTTCTGGAGACAGACGCCGATCTCCGGTCCCTTCGGAATTCCTGCGTCGATCAGATCTCTGCCGTTAATCGCCAGGCCCTTCAGATCCACGCACTGATTCTCACTGATAATTTTTTCTCCGACCTGAGCCACTCCGATCACACGGCGAAGCTTCTCCTCGCGCTTCCACTCGCTCTGCGCCATGGTATCGGCGTCCTGTACCCTGATGAAGAGAGGAAAAAGATCCTTCCCTACCTTATTGATAAGATGACGGACATGCTTCTCATCCGGCTTTACTCTCCAGTCATGATAGATGATGAGCGTCCGCACCTGGCGGATGGTGTCGTTGTCCATCTTCAGCCGCCGCATGATCTTCACAGCCATGGCAGCGCCCTTCTCTCCGTGCCCTTTGAAATGATCAATTCCATTTGCGTCTGTCGTTCTGCATGCCGGTTTTCCTACGTCATGAAGAAGCATCGTGAAACGCAGAATTCTGTCGTTTTTCACCTCCGCCATGGAGACGAGAGTATGCTCGCCGACGCTGTACATGTGATGCGGATTGTTCTGCGGCGTTCGCATCATCTCATCAAATTCCGGAAGGATGATCCTTGTGATCCCGGCCTGATAAGCCACCTTCAGATACTCCGGGTGATCTGATGTAATCAGCTTCGTAAGCTCCGCGCAGATGCGCTCTGCACTGATCTTCGCCAGATTCGGAGCCAGCTTTACAATTCCCGCGATCGTCTCCGGATCAATTCCGAAATTCAGCTGCGCCGAAAAACGAACCGCACGCAGAATCCGCAGAGCGTCCTCTGAAAAACGTTCCTCCGGGTTTCCTACACAGCGGATGCACCTGCGCTGCAGGTCATCCATTCCTCCGTAGAGATCAATCAGACCCTCTTCCTCATTGTACGCCATCGCGTTGATGGTGAAATCCCGGCGCTTCAAGTCCTCCGGCAGACTCGCCGTGAAGGTAACATTTTCCGGATGACGACTGTCCTTATATGTACCGTCAATCCGATAGGTTGTCACCTCATGCGCCCTGCCGCCCACAAGCACCGTCACCGTTCCATGCTCAATTCCGGTATCCACCGTCTTCACAAAAATCCGCTTCACCTGCTCCGGGAGAGCCGACGTCGTGATATCCCAGTCCTCCGGCCTTCTTCCCAGAATGGAATCACGCACACATCCGCCTACGATATAGGCTTCATATCCCTTTGCATGCAGGCTGTCCAGAACCATGCGGACAGTCGCCGGTATTCTTATCTTCATACTACACAGTACCTTTCCACTCTCACTTCAGCTTTTCCGGAAATTCTCCGTCTGAACTTTTACCATCATAATCCGTTTTACAGCCTGATGCAAGCGAAGCGGTACCGTCAGCCTGTCAATCGAAGCGGTACCGTCAGCCTTGACAACCATTTCTATTGAGGTTAGAATTTATGCTGATTGCGTTCGCGAAGAAACCGCAACCACATTAAGTACCGTTATGTACAGGATCGATAAATAATCAGGAGTTCACTATGGCAAAGGATAAGAAATTAGTAGAGCAAATCACGTCGATGGAAGACGATTTTGCGCAGTGGTATACCGATGTCTGCGTCAAGGCCGATCTGATCGGATACACCAGCGTAAAGGGCTGCATGGCGATTAAACCCGCCGGCTATGCGATCTGGGAGAATATCCAGAATAATCTCGACGCCCGCTTCAAAGCGACCGGCGTTCAGAACGTATATATGCCGATGCTGATCCCGGAAAGCCTTCTCAACAAGGAGGCAGAGCTTGTGAAGGGTTTTGCTCCGGAGGTCGCGTGGATCACCCAGGGCGGATCCGAGAAGCTGACTGAGCGTCTCTGTGTGCGCCCGACTTCCGAGACACTGTTCTGCGATTTTTATGCAAAAGACATCCATTCCCACAGAGATCTTCCAAAATTATACAACCAGTGGTGTTCCGTTCTGCGTTGGGAGAAGACAACCCGTCCTTTCCTCCGCTCCCGTGAATTCCTGTGGCAGGAGGGTCATACTGCTCACGCAACCGCAGAGGAATCGGAAGAGAGAACCGTTCAGATGCTGAACGTCTATGCCGATTTCCTGGAACAGGATATGGCTATCCCTGTAATTAAGGGACAGAAAACCGAGAAGGAGAAATTTGCAGGCGCAAAGCACACTTACACCGTCGAAGCCATGATGCACGACGGAAAGGCCCTTCAGTCCGGCACCAGCCACAACTTTGACGACATCTTCGCAAAGGCTTACGGCGTACAGTTCACCGACAAGGACAATACCCTCAAGTATGTGCATCAGACCTCCTGGGGAATGACCACCCGTGTCATCGGAGCCATGATCATGGTACACGGCGATAACAGCGGTCTCGTACTGCCCCCTCATATCGCTCCCGTTCAGGTCATGATCATTCCGATCCGCCAGGATGCCGAGGGCGTCATGGACAAGGCTCTTGAAGTAAAAACGGCGCTTGCCGCTGCCGGCGTCCGTGTGAATCTTGATGATTCAGAGAAGAGTCCCGGCTGGAAGTTCTCCGAGCAGGAGATGCGCGGCATCCCGATCCGTATCGAGCTCGGACCGAAGGACATCGAGAAGGGTCAGGCTGTTCTGGTCCGCCGCGACACCCGCGAAAAGACCATCGTCCCGATCGAAGAGATCCCGCAGCAGGTTCCCGTTCTGCTTGAAACTATTCAGGCTGACATGTTCCGCCGCGCAAAGGAGCACCTGGACACCCATATCTATGATGCGACTGATTATGATACCTTCTGCAAAACTGTTGCAGAAAAGCCGGGCTTCGTGAGAGCGATGTGGTGCGGTGATGAAGCGTGCGAGAACAAGATCAAGGCAGATACCACTGCTACCTCCCGCTGCATTCCCTTCAAGCAGATCCGGATCAGCGACCGGTGTGTATGCTGCGGAAAGCCCGCGAAGCACGAGGTTATCTGGGCAAAGGCATATTAATAAAGACCCATACCTGTTGCCTTCGAAATCGCATCCGGGCTCTTTCGCACGCTTCGCGTGCGTCGAGCCCTTCTGCGTTTTCGAAGAGCTCTCTTTTATTACTCTGTATAAGCTTCGCGTCACTTCGCAGCTCCGCAGCTTCCGTGCCGCTAACAGGTATTCGGATTTCGCGCATTCGCGCTTCATCCTCATACCTGTTGCCTTCGAAATCGCATCCGGGCTCTTTCGCACGCTTCGCGTGCGTCGAGCCCTTCTGCGTTTTCGAAGAGCTTATACACTAAAAAACGCTGAATTTACCGGAGATTTCTTGTGAACTTTTTTCGCAAGTTTCCCCTTCACATTCTGCAAGTGTTAGGTTATTATAGTAGGGCACACAAGATGTTGTGCCCTACTTTTTGTTTTTAACAAAATATAGTACATTCAAACAGGCAGAGTTCCAGAATCTGTTTTTTCACTACCCAGGGGGATTAGAAATGGAAAAGAAAGTTACGACAAATGTCATTAAACGAAATGGCGAAGAGGTCACCTTCGACATTACGAAGATCTGCAACGCAATTGCAAAGGCCAACAATGAAGTCGACAAGATTCATCAGATGAATCCGTATCAGATCCAGGCGATTGCTGACAATGTCGCCGACCGTGTAAGCCAGTCGCCTCACGCGGTCAATGTCGAGGACATCCAGGACATGGTAGAGACCGGAATCATGGAGATGCGTGGCTTTGAGGTTGCGCAGAAGTATGTCCGCTACCGCTATAAGAGAACGCTCGCGAGAAAATCAAACACCACGGACGATGGTATTCTCTCGCTGATCGAGCAGAACAATGAAGAGGTGAAGCAGGAGAATTCCAACAAGAACCCTGTCATCAACTCCACCCAGCGTGACTACATGGCCGGAGAGGTCAGCAAGGATCTGACAAAGCGTATTCTCCTTCCGGAGGATATCGTACAGGCCCATGAAGCCGGAATCATTCACTTCCACGACTCCGATTACTACGCGCAGAAGGAGCACAACTGTGACCTGATCAACCTGGAGGACATGCTGCAGAACGGAACCGTCATCAGTGAGACTCTGATTGAAAAGCCCCACAGCTTCTTCACCGCCTGCAATGTCACCACACAGATTGTCGCTCAGGTTGCCTCCAACCAGTACGGCGGTCAGTCCTTTACCCTCGCCCACCTCGCGCCCTTCGTCGACATCAGCCGGCAGAAGATCCGCAAGGAGGTTATCGCCGAGCGTCAGGAATGCGGAGAGGACATGGATGAGAAGATTATCAACCTCATCACGGAGCGCCGTCTTGCGGAAGAAATCAAGAGCGGCATCCAGACCATCCAGTACCAGCTCATCACTCTGATGACCTGCAACGGACAGGCTCCCTTCGTTACCATGTTCATGTATCTGGATGAGGTTCCGGACGGGCAGACGAGAACCGATCTCGCCGCCATCATCCGCGAGGTTCTGATCCAGAGAATGCAGGGTGTCAAGAACGAGAAAGGTGTATGGATCACCCCCGCCTTCCCGAAGCTGATCTACGTTCTGGACGAGGACAACATTCACCCCGACTCAAAGTACTACTATCTGACCGAGCTTGCGGCGAAATGCACCGCTAAGCGCATGGTTCCCGACTACATCTCCGCAAAGAAGATGAAGGAATACAAGAACGGTGATGTATATCCCTGCATGGGATGCAGAAGCTTCCTCACACCGGACAACGAAAGTGTACCGGAAGGTCTCTGCGACAACGACAACAAATCCGGATCCAGAAATCACATCGATGGAAAGCACAAGTACTACGGCCGTTTCAACCAGGGCGTCGTTACCATCAATCTCGTCGATGTGGCCTGCTCCTCCAAGAAGGATATGGACAAGTTCTGGGAGATCCTTGATGAGAGACTTGAGCTCTGCCACCGTGCTCTCCGCTGCCGCCACGAGAGACTGCTGGGGACACCTTCTGATGTTGCCCCGATCCTCTGGCAGTATGGCGCGCTCGCGAGACTGAAGAAGGGTGAAACCATCGACAAGCTCCTGTACAACAACTACTCCACCATCAGTCTCGGATATGCAGGTCTCTATGAGATGTGCGTATACATGACCGGAAAGAGTCACACCGACCCTGAGGCAAAACCGTTCGCCCTCAAGGTTATGCAGCACCTGAACGACAAGTGCGCCGAGTGGCGTGCCGCGGAGCACATCAGCTACTCCCTGTACGGAACCCCGATGGAATCCACCACATACAAATTCGCAAAGTGCCTGCAGAAGCGCTTCGGTGTGATAAAGGATGTCACCGACCATAACTACATCACGAACAGCTATCATGTCAACGTCCGCGAGAAGATCGATGCCTTCCAGAAGCTTAAGTTCGAGGCCGATTTCCAGAAGCTTTCCCCGGGCGGAGCCATCAGCTATGTCGAGGTTCCGAACATGCAGGACAATATCCCTGCCGTAATCTCCGTAATGCAGTTTATCTACGACAACATCATGTACGCCGAGCTGAACACCAAGAGCGATTACTGCGAGGTCTGCGGTTATGACGGAGAGATCCAGATCAAGGAGGACAAGCACGGAAAACTGATCTGGGTATGCCCGAACTGCGGAAACACCGATCAGAGCAAGATGTCCGTCGCGCGCCGCACCTGCGGATACATCGGAACCCAGTTCTGGAACCAGGGCCGCACACAGGAAATCAAGGACAGAGTCCTTCATCTGTAATCTGTGTTCTATAGTGCTGTAATATACAGTAACGCCATACGATAAATCGTGCCACACACTGTATAAGCTGCGGATTGCTCCGTGCTGCGCACTGTATAAGTCCCCGCGGCACGAGAACCGCTTCGCAGCTTCCGTGCCGCTGACAGATATAAGCTACGAATTGATTGAGACCGCCACACCAGCCACCTTCCATGAATATATGTCTCCCGCATGTGTCTCCGGCAGCATCTACTGCCCGACTCCGTCATCCGGAACACCAGAGCGGATCAGGCGACACACGGAATCATGGAAGCGGCCGGTGCGGCGGTCTCTTTTGCATCGCGCATCGTAAACGCGGGTGATCGCGGGGTGATACGGAGTTGCCAGAGCTTGTGCCGGCATGTGACAGTTTCTTTCAGCAGTATTTTTTTCGTCCGGAAAAATAATACGAAAGTTAATCCGTCAAACAATTCATCAGGTGTCAAAAATGTTTCTTAAAGAAAATGAACAAGTATTTACGAAAGGATTGTGTCTATGAATTACGCGAACATCAAGGAGTTTGATATAGCGGACGGCCCTGGCGTCAGAGTCAGTCTCTTTGTCTCCGGCTGCAGACACCACTGCAAAGGCTGTTTTAATTCCATGACCTGGGATTTCAATTATGGAACACCTTTTACCGAAGAAACCACGGAGGAGATTCTTGAAGCACTCAGACCGGATTATATCCAGGGTTTCACGCTGCTTGGCGGCGAGCCTTTTGAGCCTGAGAACCAGCAGGTTCTTGTCCGGCTTCTGAAGCGGGTCCGCGAGGCATACCCCTCCAAGGACATCTGGTGCTACACCGGCTACACCTATGATGTTGATCTGATGAAGGGCGGAAAAGTGTACACTGATGTAACGGAGGAGATGCTCTCCTATATTGATCTCATCGTCGACGGTGAGTTCATTGAAGCGCAGAAGGACGTCACTCTTCTGTTCCGCGGAAGCCGCAACCAGCGTCTCATCGGCCTGCACGGATACAAGGCTCCTGAGGAACGGAAGCACGATCGAAATAAGTGAATTCTTACTGTCGCTCACTTACACCAGGTAAGACAGACTTTTTGCAGACAAGGCTACGTTTTTTAAGATGCAGTGTATAATAAAAACAGAATTTTTGAATCACATCTGCATTGTAAAAGCAGAAATGTAGAAATGTAAAATTTTTTCAATTACCTGTTGACAACAAGGGAGGTAAGTCCTATACTATAAACAGTAATCGTTCTCATTATTATTTTAAAGAAAGGATAAAGGCATGGCAGTATTGAAACACAGCCGCCAGAGGGAGGCTATCTACAATAATCTCCAGCATCGCAAGGATCATCCAACAGCGGATATGATTTTTGCGGATATACGGAAGGAATTTCCGAATATCAGTCTTGGAACTGTATACCGTAACCTCTCCCTTTTATCTGATCTTGGCAAAATCCAGAAACTTGCCGCAGACGGTGTCGCGGACCGATTCGACGGAAACGTCCTTCCGCACGATCACTTTATCTGCCGCAGGTGCGGAGCTATGACAGATATGGATTTTGTGGATACAGAACGGTTCAAGGAGGAAGCAGCCCGCCGCTTTGACGGCGAAATTGAAAGCTGCAGTATTGTTTTCTACGGGATCTGCGCAGACTGCAAGAAAAAGGAAGCGATGAACCTGTCTGAAGAAGAATACTCTTCTGAGACGCATCACCCCGTCGGGATTCAGCCCACAGCATAAGCTGTTACTCCAATAAAATTTGTTGTGTAATTGTTGCAGTTGGTTATGATGGTTTTTGTCCGATTACCCTGAGGAGGTAAAACGACAGCACAATTTTTCTTTAAGAAAGGTGGTAACTCAAATGGCTAAATGGAAATGTACAGTATGCGGACACATCTATGATGAAGAGGTTGAAGGCGTTAAGTTCGAGGATCTTCCTGCTGACTGGAAGTGCCCGACCTGCAAACAGCCGAAATCCAAATTTGTAAAGATCGATGAGACTGCTGAGCGCACATGGGCTGCCGAGCATGTAGTAGGCATTGCCGCTGACGTTCCGGAAGATATCAAGGAAGGCCTGAAGGCTAACTTCGAGGGCGAGTGCTCTGAGGTTGGAATGTATCTGGCAATGGCCCGTGTAGCATTCCGCGAGGGATATCCGGAGATCGGTCTGTACTATGAGAAAGCTGCTCATGAAGAGGCAGAGCACGCTTCCAAGTTCGCTGAGCTCCTTGGCGAGGTTGTAACCACAAGCACAAAGAAGAACCTTGAGCTTCGTGTAGAGGCTGAGTATGGCGCAACTGAAGGAAAGTTCGAGCTTGCAAAGAGAGCAAAGGCTGAGAATCTGGACGCAATCCATGACACTGTTCATGAGATGGCTCGTGATGAGGCAAGACATGGCAAGGCATTCGAGGGACTTCTGAAGAGATATTTCGGAGAATAATCCGAGAAAGCTGATATATAAACTCCCCGGCATCACATCTGAACGCTGTCAAGGCAGCGAACAGCTGATGCCGGGGAGATTTTGTATTCGGAAATATGGTATTCTGCCAAAGGGTGCCAGGCAGCCAGAGATTTACCCATCTTCAGGGATATAGTGGTTTTCGGACAACGCGTCCGCAAGATCCGCAAACTGCTTCAGATCCAGCGCCTCACCCCGTATGCTCTCTGAAAGCCCGCATTTCTCCATGGCAGATTCAATCTGTTCTCTGGAAAAATCAAGCTCCCGGCTGTTTCTCAGTCCGTTGAAAAGCGTTTTTCTCCGCTGCGCGAAGGAGGCACGGATCAGACGGAACATCAGTCCTTCATCCTGTACCGGGACTCTTTCTTCCGCCAGGCGGCCGGTCAGACGGATCACCGCGCTGCCTACGTTCGGCCTTGGCATGAAGCAGTTCGGAGGCACATTTGCCACAATTTCCGGTCTGGAATAATACTGAACTGCCAGTGACAGAGCCCCGTAATCCTTTGTCCCAGGGGATGCCTGCATCCGCTCCGCAACCTCCTTCTGGACCATGACAGTCACGGACTCCAGTGGAACCTTCTTCTCCAGAAGCTCCATCAAAATAGGGGTCGTGATGTAATACGGAAGGTTTGCCACGACCTTAACCGGCCTTCCACCGTTGTGCTCCTCCACAAAGCGGTTCAGATCGAGTGTGAGAATATCCTGATTGATGACCGTCACATTGTCCCAGTCCGAGAGTGTGTCCTCCAGAATCGGTATCAGATTGCGGTCGATTTCCACCGCATACACCTCGCGTGAAGCATAGGCGAGGTACTGGGTCAGCGTTCCGATTCCCGGTCCGATCTCTATTACGCAGTCATCCCGTCCGATCCCGGCAGCACGAATAATCTTCTCCAGCACGTGCGGATCGATCAGAAAGTTCTGGCCGTATTTCTTCTGAAATCGAAAGCCGTACTTCTGCAATATTTCAATTGTTCTGGCCGGCGTACCGAGCCATGGCTCTTTTCTTGATTCACTCAATTTTTCTATTCCCTGATAAAAACTACAGCATGACACTGTCTCTGCATGTAAGAAGCTGGCCGCGCCGGCTTCGTTTCCGGTGCGGCCAGAGATCCTCTGCCTGCTCAGGTGAGATTGAAATCCTTTTCCTGAAGCACAAGCCATTTATCCTTTTTGTTTTTCCTGCTTCTGCGGCGCTTCGCCGAGGAGCGGCTGATCGCCTTGTCAATCATGTCCTTCACGATCGAAATGGTCACAGGCTCTTCCTCTGTCTGCATATTTCCGATCATAGTGTAAAGCGCAAGAATCGCCATATCGTCGATCTTATAACCATTTTCTGTCGCATAGGTTCTGGCGAATGTGATCAGCTCGTCATTTGTGAAGACAGGAATGGAGATGACGCGGTCGAACTTTGCGGCAAAACGCGGATATTTCTTGAGAAACGCCCGCATCGCGACCTTCTCATCCTCGATGATTGTGATCATGCAGTCCGTCCGGAATTCCATTGCCTGGCTGAGCTTCTCAACGGTAGCCTCGTTCATTCCCGACACATCCTCAATGATGAAGAAGCCGCCTGCCATTCTGGCTACAACTCTTGCGGGATCCTTCTCATTCAGATCAGCGCCTCTGACTCTGGCAACCTTTGCCGCATCCATGCCGAGATCCTTGCACATCGCGACGACAAGTCCGTGTGTCAGACGGGTTTTTCCGGTTCCACGGGCTCCCATGACCGCGATATTGCCGTGAAGGGATGTCTTCTCGCCTGCGTGCTCATATACACAGCTGATCGCTTCCAGAATCTGAGCGTCCATTCCGGGGATTCTTGCAAAATATGTAAAGATCTTGCGCTGTTCCTCATTCATCCGCGTCGGCTTTGCCCGGTTCATGATACGGATCCGGCGCTCCTCCGGAGTCTCTTCGCTCAGGATCTTGTCGATTGAAATCGGCACGGTATTAGCGCCGATGGTATCCAGAGGTATCGTATGCGTATGAGAGGCTCTCTCCGCCTCACTAGGCTGCGGATCCGGAATCTCAAGTTCCTCGATGTAATGAATTTCCTTCTTCTTCGGTTTCGCAGAATCCGCGTCTGCTGAGGTGCCATCTGTTCTGACTTCTTCCGACGGTACGCTTCCGGTGCCTGCAGCTGCTCCTTCTGTCCCAGCCCCGGTCTTCAGTGTCTCCGGTGTGACCTCTCTGGACAAATCTTCTTCTTCAAGATCACGGAGCCGGATTCCGCCCGCCAGATTCTTCGACTTTTCTGTCGCCTCCGGTACTTCCTCCTCGACCGTCTCAGCCTCTTCCGGCGATTCTTCCTCGACCGCTTCGGCCTCCTCCGGTGATTCTTCCTCGACCACTTCGGTCTCTTCCGGCGATTCTTCCTCGACTACTTCGGCCTCTTCCGGTGATTCTTCCTCGACCACTTCGGCCTCTTCCGGTGATTCTTCCTCGACTACCTCGGCCTCTTCCGGTGATTCTTCCTCGACCACTTCGGCCTCTTCCGGTGATTCTTCCTCGACTACCTCGGCCTCTTCCGGCGATTCTTCCTCGACCACTTCGGCCTCTTCC
>NZ_JBQKFT010000030.1:0-19290 GCF_052119185.1 Bilifractor sp. LCP19S3_H10 | reverse complement strand
TTTTCATCCACGATCAGACCGCTTTCTTTGAGCTTTCCGATCAGCCCGGGATCTGCCTTTTCATCGGCAACCCGGATGTGTGCGTTCCGAAGAACCGTGTAGTCTCCGATCTTGTAGTGGAAGGTCGGTGCTCCGGCGTATTCGGCATTAAGCCCGGTGCTCTCTTCAAGAAACCGCACGAGAACGGCCCTGTCTGTAATGGTTGTAAGTAGTTCCATCGTTGCCTCCTTTCTCTTTTGGTAGTCTATCCATCACTCTGATCTGCGATTCTATCAAGTCATTTCTGCCTTTTTCTTCCTATATAATTGCGGTTAAATATGCGATCTCATCAGCTGCCAAAGTAGTCCGCCACGTAATGCTCGTGGCAGCAGTACTTCCGGTTCTTATTGCCGTAGACCTCGAAGGTCTTCCCGCAATACGCGCACACCTTGGTGTAGATCGCCTTGGGATTCTTTTTCTGCTCACTTCGGTGGATCTTCCAATACGTGCGCCGGCACTTCTCACAGCAGAACCGCTTCTTTCGACCTCGGTGATGCTCATCCTGTGTGATGGGCTTCCCGCAGAAAGAGCAGGCTTCCCGCGTCTTTATCTTTTCTGGCAGTTCCTCGTCCACGGGAATGCTATCGCAATCGTCCTTTTTGCACTGATACCGGACCTTCTCATAAGAAACCCCGGTGTATTCCGCAATCTTCCGATTGCTCATCCCGCTCTTTCGAAGCAGGAGCACCTGCTCATTTTTTTCTTCTGTTTGATCGTTCTTCTTCATGGGTATTCTCCTTTTGCCCTAAGGTTGTAAGTACAAGAATTCCTTCCCTACGTGCAGAACAGATCTGTCCGTTCTGAGCAAAGGAAGATAGGTTATCCTTGCAGATATATGCGGACCATTCAGGCGTGATTTTGAACGGTCCGGGAACATTCTCTCCTGCACAGATAAACGGAACTTTCGGAGAGAAATCGGAAATGAAAAAAGCCACCAGCCTGTAAAAAGCTGATGGCTAATAAATCTTAAGTTTATTGATCTTATTAAGGAAATTATGTACAATCAAATATAAATACCTGCCATTCGCTTGCCAAAGAACAATGGAGGAATCGAATTTTCATGGGCACAATCGTAAAACCTATTAAATCCGCTCAAGAGCTCGTTGCTCATATGCAGCAAAAGGGCATCACTTTTCATATTGTCTCGCCGGATAATGCTGCCGATTATATGAGAAATAACAATAACTATTTTCGTGTAGCCTCATATCGGAAGAACTACAACAAACAGCTTGACGCAAACCAGAATCCAATTGATAAATACGTCAATCTTGACTTTGGCTACCTTCAGGATCTCGCAATAATCGATATGGAGCTTCGATACACCTTTCTCCAGTTATCGCTTGATATTGAGCATTTCACCAAACTGGAACTGCTTCGAGAAATCGACAATCATGATGAAGACGGATATCAGATCGTAATTGACTATATAAACTCTCTTGATGCTGAGCATAAAAAACATCTGCAAAGCGAATTAGAGCAAAACCGAAACAGTATTTACACCGGTGATATTTACAAGAAATACATCTCCAATCTTCCTGTTTGGGTTTTTCTCGAGCTCATACCGCTTGGAACAATACTTCACTTTTACAGTTTTTGCGCCATTCGCTTTGGATCAAAAGATATGCAAGACAATCTATATATTCTTCTGGATTGTAAAAACATTCGCAATGCATGTGCTCACAGTGACTGTATTATATACGATCTACATGTAAATACTTCGCGGCACAAAACAAACTATCTTATTAATCGAAAGCTTTCTCAATTGCCTGGTATCACCCGAAGCATACGTACAACTCGAATGAGTAATGACCGCATTCGCGGCCTGATTTGCATTCTCTTTATGCATAATAGGATTGTGACAAGTGAAGGTGTGCACAACAAAGCGGCCAAGAAGCTACATGTATTTGAGGAACGTATGTTCAGACATTTCGACTACTATTATACAAATTCACTGATATCATCTTCTTTTGATTTTTTGCGATTAGTTATTGACAACTGGTTCCCAATCACATAAACTATAACCACAAGGAAAAAGCAGCAATGCTTTTGCAAGGGCCTTATCGAGAGATCGGGCTCTATTTTTCTGCTTAAAATTACCTGTAGGCATCTTGTTAGGTGCCCACAGGTTCTTTTTACTTCACCCGGATCTTCCACCCTGCCTGGATCAGGTTTACATTTTTGATCAGGGATGCGTTCAGCTTCTGGATGGCAGATACGCTGGTTCCATACCTTCTGGCAATTCCAGAGAGCGTGTCTCCTCGCTGCACGGTATAGTAAACTGCCTGCGGCTGAGCCTTTGCGCGAATCAGTTCATTCACCTTTGCCTGCACAGCGGAAGCATCATAGCCGGAAGAAGCAAGGCGTCTTCTCCTCTCAGAGCCGTTCCCCCACTTCCCCGCCAGTACTTCACGTGCAAGCTTGTCTACGGACTTCGTCGCGGTATTCTCCTTGTAGCGAAGCACATGGTTCCAAGGGAAATTCCGGTATGAACGGATCAGAAACTCACGTCCGGTCTGGTCACCGGGAGCGCCGCCTACCGCTGTTCCCCTCTCATTGATGGATGCCTCGACCTCTTTTCCATTCCCGCAATACATCGCGGTGTGGTGCGCGGTGTTTAAAAGAACATCGCCGCGCCTAAGGCCTGCTCCGGTTGCAAGGTTCACCGTGCCGGTTACGTCTTCAAAGTCGCAGGACAAAAAGACCGAAAACATGTTGCCGGTATAGGTCGCACCCTTTGTCTTTACCGGCACACCGGCTGCCTGCCATGCCGAGATCACTGCCGAGGAGCAGTCAAAGTCTCCCTTCTCTCCCCAGCGATATCTCTGGTCATAGCCGTGTGCGTTATTGTTTGCATGATTTTCCATCCACTGGATGGCAGATTCTGTTTTACTCATGATTTTCTCCTCCAACTCAAATATCGATTTCCTGCAAATCAAAAAGCCCTCCGGGTTTTTAAGCCCGAAGAGCCAAACATAACATTGCTCCCTTTACGGAAGGAGCAGCCGAGATACGAGGATCACCTCCTCTCACGCATCTGTCTTGTTGAGCTGCTTGTAGATCTGGTTTACACCAGTCGCGGCGAGACCGGACACAATGCCGACAGCAAGGGCATTGATGACATCCTTTGCCGGGAAGTCCGGCATGAGATACAGCCCCGCGATGCCGAGCACCGCACCGACGCATCCGCAGATCACCGGGATCAGCTCATCCTTCACAGAGCCAGCTGCTTTGCAGCCGATGCCGACAAGATACGCAATCACTGTGATTGCCGCCACACTTGCAATTCCAAAATCCATAAGTCATTCCTCCTTCTTTTTATTTCTGTCTGCCGAAAGCGGCAGTTCCAGACACTTCTTGTACAGGGACTCTCCGGTGCCATTTCCACCGAGTGCCTTGTACGGCTTGTACAGGTACTCAAGGTTGCTCCGGTCCTCAGGAGAGCACCATCCCCGAGCAATAAAAAAACTGCAGGCCTGATAAATACGGTCATGCAGCAGTGCCATCATTCCTTCTTTTATTTCATCGTTCTCCTGTTTTCGCCGGAGCAGCGTCCGCCAAAGCCACGTGAGGACGGCAAGGATCAGGGCAAAGAGCTCCTGAATCCAGTATTTCAAGATAAAGTCGATCAATGGAATCATCTCCTCTCTGTTTTATCATGCTCTTCTTGTCTTCGTTATGCACACTCACTTTCCGCAATATAGAAGTATCCCCGATCGTCTCCGTTGTTCTGGGAGCTATCCTTCGAATACATAATCTGAATGGTATGTGGCTCATTGTCGGAGATGAGATATTCCGCTTTATAATAGGTGGATGACGACTGCTTTCCACTTGTGGTCTGCGCCGTACTTCCGCCTCTCGATGCGGCTGCATCCAGAGTGGATGCGATCGTATAGTCATAGGTGCTTTCTGCATAGGACCGAATATAGACCACAAACTTCTGATAGCCGACGATCGTAATCGTTGCTGTCGATGTTCCATTATTGATGTGGTAGGATCCGGCATCGGATTGATAGACTGTATTGTTGTCTACTTTGGAACCGGTATCCACCCACTGTCCATTCCCCAGATCCACCGTATAGTGCTTACGGATAAAGACCACCGTCGTCGATGCACTCCCCCATGTCCCGGATGAGGCTGTGACCGAAAGCGTAGCGTTTGACGCAGGAGTGCTTAGTGTCAGAACGCCGCTGGATGCATCGAGGCTGACACCGGATAGACTTCCCGCCGACCAGGTGATACCGGTAAGATCTCCGGTCACTGCATATCCATCCTGATCGACAACAGAAAGAACGCTTTTGAAGTCAAAGCTCGATGCCACAGCAAGTACATACACCGTCTCCGGAAGAGAAATCCCAGCCGCTGGGTACACGGTATGATAATGAATCGTAGCATTCGTTGCTCCCCACGGAGCATTGGCTACGGCACCTTCCGCCCATGGCACATAGATATGGCTGAGATTTGTACAGCCTTGAAAGGCATTCGAATAGATTCCATTTGCCGGCGTGGAATGCATGCGAAGCTCTGTCAGAGCGGTACAGTTTTCCAGGCTGTGATCATAGATGCCATTGATCGTGTCCGGAAGATACGAGAAAGACACCGTTGCGCAGTTATAAAAAGCATATCCTGCGAGCGTCCGCAGTTTTCTCGGAAGCTCCGTCATTCTTAAATTCTTACAGTTATAAAACGTATACGTGTAGATGTCGTAGAGCGAAGATGGAATCACAACTTCCTCCAGAGCCGTACAGTTGTAGAACGTATAGCTTGACACCATCGTGGTTCCAGCCGAAAGCTCCACTCTCTTCAGTTTTGTGCAATCGGAAAAGGTACGGATTCCCATCGACAGAAGAGCTGGAACACGGACGGATTCCAGCTTCGTGCAACTGGAAAACACATATTTTCCGAGGCTCTTTACCGAATCCGGAATTGTAAAATTTGTGATGCCCGTATTATTTAAGGCGTAATCGCCGATGGCAGCAATCTGAGGCGGAAGCGTGGAAAGCGTAAGTGACGTACATCCGCTGAAGACATAGTTTTCGAGGGTCAAAAGATTCTCCGGAAGCGAGGTGAGTGCCAGAGATTGGCAGTTCTGAAAGGCATTCGATCCGATGGAAGTAATCCCTGACGGAAGACTTGTCAGAGCCAGTGCCAAACAATCACAGAAGGCACTGTTTCCAATCGTCGTTACACTTTCCGGAAGGGAAGCCGTTTGATATTTGTTGCATTCATAAAAAGCGCCTTCACTGATGGTCTTCAGTCCGGACGGCAAGGAAAAGTCGGTCAGTTCGGAGTCATATTGAAACAGGTAGGAAGGAAGGGTGATCACTTGATCCGAAACCGTCACCTTAGTGAGCTTCTTATTGGATGCAAAGGCATAACTTCCCAGAGTCTTTGCTATGGGAAGATCGATTTCCTCGAGCACTGCATCACCATTCCCTTCCCCAAGAATTCCCGATCGCTGGACACTCGTCACATGATCTCCCTTGATTTTGACAGCGCCGATATTCTGAAGGCTGTAGGATACAATCAAATCCGCCATTCCAAGATCCAGTTCTGCGAGGTTTCTTGCCGCAAGCCCCGCGCCAACCGTGCCGATATTGACCGTGGAAAGGCTGCGGATGGCGGCTGACATATCCTCCGGTTTGTATTTTGTTGTTCCTCCCGTTTTGCTTCGGATCGCATCCGCAATCGCGGTAAAGATTTCTGTAAGGGATGCCATCAGTACTCCTTTCCCAGAGCGGACTCCACATCATTGGGTAAATCCACTTCCTGTGCTGTTCCTTCCGAATCGGTCAATGTCAGTTTGTGATCCACAAGGGCTAAGGTATAGGTCCGTCCGACCGGGATATCAACGCTCTGACTGATCTTGTCCCCATTCGAAAGGGTAATCGTCTTTCCGGAGATCGAAAGCGTATAAGTCATGGTCTTTGCCGCCTTTGTGGCTTCTTCACTCATGTTCAGGTTTCGGAGCGCATGCACAATCGCATCCCTGACTTCTTCTCCCCGGGAAGCCGTCTCGATGGTATTCAGCTCCTTCTCCATATCTTCCATATTTTTTTCCGCCTCCTTCCGAGTGATGATGCTTGCCCCATATTTCCTTCTCTTTATCTCCTTCTCCGTATTTCCTTTGCTGTATTTCCTTTTCCCTATTTTTTTCTTCGCACTTCCTTCTCCACCTTTTCTTATGAGAGAAGATAACTTTCAAACTCCAACTCGGTATAAACCAGTCGTGTGTTCTCCTGATCAAAGTCAATGGAGTAATTGGAAAGGCGATTCTGGTCAGCAGTTTTCAGGTTGGCATCGATCTTTGTACTTGTGTAATAGCCTTTGGGATCCAGGGTCAGCTCAAACACGTTGATGTTGCTGTTCGTCGTTCCTTCATAGACGATCCTCCCCTGATAGGCGAGAAACGGAACATAGAGAAGCGAGGTAAGGTTTTCTCCCTTCACACCCAGTTTCCGATAGGTCAGGTAGCCGGCCTCGTTGAGGTAAAGAAGGAAGCAGCACTTTTGAATCTTCGCGTCCTCATTTGCCTGGAGCATGGCCCCATATTGATCAATTGGAGACGGACCGTAATCGGAAATCATCGGTGGGAATAAAATCCACTGTGCATAACGCGCCCGATATTCCGTCATATCGGGATACACCTTTTCTTCTCCGACCATCACTTTTCCGATCCGCTTTTTTCCAACGTAGATCGGCTGCGAAAGTTCTTTGAAGGAAACGTCGTGAAAAAGGATGCCCATTTCTCATACTCCTCCAGACTCGATAAAATAAACGGTTTCCGGATTTTTCTCAGACAGCGCGTCGTACTCCTCCTGAGTACCGATCCAATGATGCCAGCCGTCACCCTCTGATAAGTTGTCCATTTCGTCCTGCATCGCGGTGATGTTGTCCTGAATATCTCCAATATCCTCCTGAATGCCTGTCACATCATCCTTCAAGTCAGACACATCCTCCTGCATTTCCTTCACCTCTTCCGTCTTTATATCCGCATAGATCTCGGTGAGGGTCTGACGCACCGGTGTTCCCAGTGTGATCTGCTTGGTCGCTGTATCGAGCTTCAGGCTCATCCGGGTAAGCGGCAGATCCTTTTCCACCAGATGAGGCTTGGAGACGCAATGGATCCTTTGTCCGACGCGGAACGCCTCGAAATTCGGATTCAGAAAGTGAAGCTCTGACGCATCACACTCGATGGACAGACGATCAAACTGCAGGGAACTCAGATATTCCACGCCATCCTCAAAAAGCGTATGCGGATCGGACACCCCGGAGAAGGTCACTGCCTTTGTGATTTTCCCATATGTGACGACGGCCTCCGATTCCACAATCTTTTTTCCATTGTTTACGCTTTCTACAGTCAGAGGATTCCCGGTTGTATGGTCCGTATCTCCCAAGGGAAGAACGCAGGTTGCCACCTCCTCGCCTCCCCTATTTCCGGAGATATCCAATAGGTTCAGACCGAACTCGATCGGCTGGTTACAGGTGTAGGGCATCTCAGAAAGCCAGTCGATGTAATTTACACTGCCCTCTCGCCGTACAAAAAAGTAACCTCCCTCTGCAGCAAGGCACTGCCTCTTCAAGACATCCATCGTCTGCTCGTAGTGCAGCTTTCGGTAAACCATCTTGTCCGGAATGGTCATGGTGCCAACGGTAAACTGACGGTTCGATGCGACCTGCCGGTTATGATTTGCCACTACCAGACGGAAGAAGTCACGGATGGAAATCCGGTCATATTCCTGCGCATCTTGTACCGAATCGTTGAAAAAAGCCAGCGCTCCCTCACAGGATACCTTTTTTTGCCGGTAGTAGTCCGTCTGGATTCCAATCGGGCGTCCGAACCAGAGAAGATGGTTCCCCTCATACACTTCAATATCCGAAGTCAGAAGATGGACGTTGTCATAGAAGACATGACGGGCGGGCATGGTAAAATCAAAACTCCCGGACGTATTCAATTCCATCTCCAGCGTTGGTTCCAACAGAACCATGTCCGGGTAATCATAGTTAAAGATGGAAACTCCATCCATGAAAACCTGATAGATCATAAGCTTTTCCCCAGGGAATAATCCACAAGCACCCGTCCCTTTCCGGCAAAAACCATCCGGTTATCTCCGGGCTGAAGGAGGATGGCATCACTCTTATTCTCCCCCTTGGAAAGGGCGTGATCGACACCATCAAAAGTGACGGTCATCTGGGCGGAGCACAGAAAGGTCGGAGAAACTTCAAGGCCGGAAGGATTGATCAGATTCCGTCCTTTGGTTCCGTCGACATCAAAAGTTCCATAGTAGATGATGTTGTCAAAAAGATCATCCCAGAGCCAGTCATACCCTTTGGTAGAGGCGGCGATATATTTATAGGGCTCCAGATTGTAATCAAGGACAATCGTTGAGTTCTTCTCCTCCGATTTCCAGCCATTGACCGATATCCGCCCCGTATAGAAGTGATCCGGATCATCGGTGAGAATCAGCTTTTCCATCCTCCCATGGAGGGTCATCAGAAGATCCGTGTAAACCTCCACCCATTTTTTACCGGGCCGCAGCCAGAATTCCCAGGACCCCGTTCTTCGTCCATACCGGACCTTTCCCGTGAGGACATCGGAATAATCCAGTTGTCCGTCCCCGCCCGGGACATCGATATACCTGGTCTTTACTTCCGGCTGGGCAACGTGGAGCCTGTTTTTTGCCACAAGCCCCCATTCTTCGAATATGTGATGTCCGCCGATAATCACCGAATGCTCCATTTATCCCCTCGCCTTTCTCCCGGCGATTCTGCCGAGCTGTTCATTCATCTTCGGAGCAAGACTGCCAACCAGTGTACCGGAATCCAGAACCACCCTCTGATTTACCATCTGCGGATAGTACTCCCGCATCAGGGACATCAGCTGATTGCCCAGAGTTACTATTGCCTCGGCTGCCGCATCCTGTCCGGATGCTTCCGCAATCATGCTTTGAAGTTTTCTGGTGCCGACCACGGCCTCCTCTCCCGCTTCCCCACCGCCGAGAAGACTTCCGCCGGACAATCCAAAGATGGTCGGCCTCTGGAGAAGATAGGGTTCGTCCATGGCCTTTTTGTACCAGCTGACCGAAAGATGTGGAACCGATGGCGGTTTCAGGGACAGGGAGCCGCTAATGGAAAAATGCGGAAGTTTGATGTGTGGAAGCTGAAGGCGGCATCTGGAGAAAAAGTTCCGGATTCTGGCAAGGCCTCCGCTGACCACAGTCTTGGCGCTTTCCATTGCCCCGGAAAAGGCTAATTTAACGCCTGCCATCTTGCTTCGGACAGTTGCAAGAATCGATCCAAGCTTTCCTCCGGTCACCTGGTTCATCATCTGGAACCCTGCCTTCCATAGATTCTGATATCCGGCCATCGCGGTCCGGATGATCCCTTTTATACCGCCACTATGACTGGCAATGCTTGCCTTTATCGCGCTCCATGCCGCTGTAGTATTGGTCTTTACAGTATTCCATGCATTCGAGATATTTGTCTTTATCCCGTTGAATACGCTGGATGCGCCTGTTTTCATACCGTTCCAGACAGTCGATACGCCGGTCTTTATCCCGTTCCAGGCGGTGGTTGTTACCGTTTGTATTCCGTTCCAGAGACCTGTAAAGAAGGTGCTAAGGGAAGTGCCGACTGCCTTTACGCCACTGCAGACGCCTTCCCAGACACCCTTGAACCAGTTAGAGATCGTTCCCCAGTTCTTTATAATCGCAATGACAGCGACGACAGCCGCGACTACGGCGGCGATGATGCCAATCATGGGAAGTAAGCTCACCGAGCTGAATGCTGTCATCGCGCCGGAGAGTCCTCCGAGATGCGTCATGACCTTACCGATGCCTGATGTGATCGTGCCGATTGAGCTTGTCACCTTGCCGATCCCGACAAGGACAGGACCAACCGCGGCCGCAACAAGCGCTGCCTTTACGATAAACTGCTGCATGGGTCCGGGCAGCTTTTCCCAGAATCCTGCGAACTGCTTTAGGGCGGCTGCCGCCTGAGAAAGCATAGGGGCAAGGACTTCTGATAGGGAGTTCCCGATCTCAGCCCCTGTGACCTTCAGCTGATTAAGCGTGGTCTTAAACTTATCAATCGGGTCTAAGGTATCGTCAAAGGTCTTTGATACGTTGCCGGAGAAGGAACTCATATCGGAGGAGAATCCATCAAGGGAGAGCTTTCCGGTTTGCATGGCGTTATAGATGGAAGCGCCGGCCTTGGATCCGAATAGATCGTAAGCGGCCTGCAGCTTTTCGGTATCGCTTTTATTGGAGTGCATGGTATCAGAGAAGCCCTTCAGTGCCTGGTCAAGAGTCTTCCCGTCCCCGGCGGCTTCCTTCATGGCTTTCTTCATACCTGCCATCGCGACTCCTACGTCAAGGCCGGACATCTCGACATTCCCGAGGAACTGCGCGGACTGCGTGGCGTTAAGCCCCATTGCCTGAAGCTGTGCAGCGTTCTGTGAGAGATCCTGCGAAAGGGTATCCATTGAAAGACCGGTAGCCTGCCCGACAGAATTTAAGACATCAAGCATACCGCCCGTCTGGGAGGCATCCATGCCGAAGGCGTTAAGCACCGAGGATACGTTATCGATGGAAGTCGATACGTCCGTGTCATTTAAAGAAGCAAACTCCACGAACCGCTGGGAGAGATCCTTAAGTTTCTCCCCGGTAAGACCGAACCTGGTATTTACCTCGCCGATTGCGGACCCCGCCGTAGCAAAGTCAGTCGGGATGGTTGTGGCGATATCGTTTGCCGCATCCTGCATTTCCTTTAATGCCTTGCCACTTGCCCCGGTCTTTTGCGTGACGATATCCGCTCCCTCATCCACTTCCTTAAAAGCGGCAAGGGATGCCGCACCGACGGCGGCAATCGGGGCGGTTACATGGGTAGAAAGGGAAGTGCCGACTCCTGCGATCTTGTCGCCGACATCCTTCATCTTTTGACCGGTCTGCTGGAGCTGGACACCCGCCACAGAACCGACATCCTTGAACTCGGACTTCAGCTTTTCAAGGGACTGCTTGGTGTTTTCAATCTCACGGGTCAGAGCCTCCTGCTGCTTGAAGGTCTCCTCGGTTTGCGGTCCTTGCTGCAGTTGCTTTAAGGCATCCTGCTCCTGCTTGAGTTTCTCTTTTGTGTCAGAGATCGCTTCAGAGAGATACTTCTGCTTCTGGACGAGAAGGTCAGCGTTGCCGGGATCAAGCTTTAAGAGCTTGTTTACATCCCTAAGCTGATCCTGCGTCTGGCGGATAGACTTGTTTACGCCCTTTAAGGCATCGGACAGCTTGGTCGTGTCACCGCCGATTTCTACAGTGATTCCTTTTATACGGTCAGCCATCGCTGTCCTCCTTTCTGAAAAATGGCATCAAAAAACCGGAGCACTACGATGGAGTAGTGTTCCGGCAATCGAACCGAAATATTAATATAAACTGGAAGTTATCTCTTACAAACAGTATTCATCAATACAATCATAACTACACAATCAATTAACGTAATTGCAAGAAAAATGTATGCAAATACGGCTGGCATAATTTCTTCCCATATCGCCATTACAAGAACCAAAACAGTTATCACAGACATTCCTGCTCCTGTGACTCTACATAATTTCTTTTCATCATATTTGCTTTTTTCTGATTTACTTGCTGTATTATATCCTGCAATTAGACCTGCACCACGACCAGTAAGTAATACTATACTCATTAAAGCAAAAATAACAAATACCACCCACATTATCCAGTCTGGAGCGTTACTTATATCTTTAAGTGTCATAACCTTACCCTCCCCAAAATTCAAATTTATCACTCTAAAGCCGTCAACCGTTCATTAAGGAATTGCTCTACACAATCTGCAAAGTCTAACTCCATTCTTTCGGCAAGAACGGCCAACCACCAGACACATTCGCCAATCTTGGAAGGAAGCAGCTCTTTATCTTCACTTGGCCAGCGTCCCTGATTATCCATCGTAAATCTTCCGATCAATCCAGCATCAGTCAGAAAAGCTAACGCATCTTCTTCCACCGACCAGACAGAGCCGTGAATCTGCCTTTCCAAATCATGATAGCGGCTTCTTATTTCTGCTGACTGTGTACTCACATCTTTCAAATCCATATATCAACACCTCCATAAATTCCGATTTAACAGCATCTTCCACTGGCTGTTGTGTCTTTTAATATTAACAGAGAAGCATGGTTATAACAATCTGAACAGCAGTTCATGACGCTATTTACCAGTTATCCATATCCTCCTGTGTCGCCACCTCGCAGTAGTCGCCGTTCTCATCGTTATCAGATTCTGAAAGCACATCAAATACCATGCCTTCCTCGATCATGGAAAGCTCCGGGAGGGTAAAGCCCAACTGCTTACAGCGGAGTAGATAGACCGCTGTGTTTACTTCCCGGTCAGTTGGGCGTCCTCTTTTTTTGGCTCAGTGGTCGCCATGCGGTTTCCGAGGTAGACTGCCACGAAGGAATCAAGTCCCTCGATCAGGCTCATGCCGTCGAAGCCTGCCGCCCAGTGGATGAAGTCATCGAGAGAAAGCTGAGAGGTGGGCGTGCTTTCTGCCTGCGCATGCATGATGTAGGCGAGCTTCGCTCCGACTAAGGTATCAAGGTTTGCGCTGGAGAGATTGTTCATCGTAACCATCAGATCCTCATGGAATACCATCCGGTAGAGGATTGCGGTCGCACCGTTTGCTTCAAAGGAGAACGGCTTTATGCTGCCGTCCTCCAGAGTCATTTCGATTTCTTTTCTCATGGTTTACCCCTTACTTTCCTGATGTTGAAGTGCTGGAAGTGCTACTCGTCCCTCCTGAAGCAGTAGAACCACTTGCGGCCTTCTTCGCCGGGAGGTGGACGGAATCATACCAGCTCTTGTAGGTGGCTTCGTCCGTCTCGGAAGATGTGTCAGCCTTTACGATGTTTGCGTCGAGGTCCTTGTTGTAGATCGAGGATGCGTCAATCGTAAGGCTCTCGGTCTTGACGGATACCTTATCCTCCTTGGTCTGCGCTTCGATATCCGGACGGCTTGCCGTGCAGTTATAAAGCACATGTCGGATGGCTCTGGCATCGCCGACAAACTCAAAGAGCAGGGCGAAGGGAACAGGCTGTGCGTCCGCATTCTCCACGAACACGCCGTTTGAGTCCTTGATCTCGCCGAGGACATCTGTCTTGAAATCCTCCGGGACAAGGGCTGTTTCCAGATCGCCGTTGTAGCCGGTGTTGGAACTTGTCACGTAATACTTGATGTCGTCTGCGTAGAACGGTTCCTGGCTTCCCTGTGCCGAGAACTTGATCGACACGGCACCGGGCCATGCCTTAGGCTTGCCGTAACTAACCGTCCCGTCTTCCGAGGAAGAAAGCAAGGCGTAATGGACGTTTTTCAGGCCGTACCTCACCTTGTTTCTGTTACTCATGGAAACACCTCCTTATGGTGTGATCTGATAAAGTACTTCATACAATCTCTCGGATTCGATCCAGGTCTCGGACTTGAGATAAAAGACATCATGCCGTTTGAAGATTTCTTCCAGTTTCTTCTCAAGCTCGGGATGCTTTTTATCGGTGTAAAGCTCCACATTGATCTCCGGGAAAGCGGCATAGGAAATGTTATCCGCGCCGAAGATCTCCTCCGATGGACTTAAGAAAAGAAGAAAGGGCGGATCGGGAGACTCGCCCTCGGCAAAGTGATCATAAGCCAGAGGTATATTAGCTTCTTCAAGCATTGTTACAATCTCATCGTATGTCATGAACCTTCTCCCTTCTCCAAAGCGTCCGTGATCTCGTCCTCAAGTTCCTTTACGCCGTCTGCTTCCGCAGGGGCGATGTGAGGGATGGCAGCGACCCTGCCTCCGCCACGCTTGGCATGGCCATGCTCCAGAAGATGGGTCAGCTGATACCTCCCGGCATGGACAGTCATCACGAGCTTCTCGGCGTTCTCATCGGTCTTTGTCACCTTCCATGACTTCTTGTATTTTCCCGTTCGGACAGGGGCCTTGCCCTGTATCTCTTTCTTTACATTCTTCGCCGTCTTCTCCACGGCCTCCTTCATGGCATCTGTGGAGAGGCTTTTATATTCCTCGAGTCCTTCCATGATGGCGTCAGAGAGCTGTTCTGGTTTGATCTTTTCATTCATTTGCGCATCCTTTCGCAGTGGAATTTCATGCACTTCCTGTGGTTTCCCATCGGGTTTACGTAGAGGATGTTGTATGAGTTGTTTCCCGCCGTAATCCGAAAGCCGTCCGATGTGACCTCATCCAGCGCCTTGTACCACCGGACGGTAAAGTCGATCGTCTCCTTCGGCGTGGTAACGCCTGCCTCACTGGCCTCGTTTCCGGAGCCGGACGCTGTCGCATAGCAGGAGAAAAAATCCCGGTAAGCGTTCGTGTGGTTTCCGTATTTGTCCGTTACCACAGAGAGCTTCTGAAAAGTAATCCGGAGATTTAAGTCGGCAATCCGCATCAGAATTTCTCCTCCCTAATTCCAAATAAAAGAGCACGGAGGGTAATGACCAGACCGTGGTGGTCTGCCTCCTCCCTGTGCTCGTAAAGGTAAGCAATGGTATAAAGCTCCGCAGTCAAAAGGACAGCTTTGGAAGCTTCCGGCGCATCCTCTTTCGAATCCATTCTGCTGACCTCCCGGACGAGCAAGTCAGCGGTCTTTATGAGACCCTCAATCAGCGCGTCCTCTTCGGAGCTATCCACCCTTAAATACTGTTTCACCTCGTCCAGTGTCAGCATGACTTACAACCTCCTTTTATCAAGGCTTCGCATCCGTGCCGCCCGCCTTCATGATCTGCACGGCCTCCGGAAGAACCAGAAGACCATCAACACGCTCCTTGGCAACATAGCCGATCATGCCGTTTCCGGCAAAGAGCTCACGAAGCTCCTGCATGGAACGACTGCCGCGATCGCCGATGTTGTAGTAGCTGTAGTCGCCAAAGGCCATCACAGGCTTTCCTGCCGCAAGCTCCGGCGCAAACGCGCTGGTGTGAACCGCATAGCCAAGAAGTCTGTCCGGCTCCCCTGCCTGATAGGACGGCTGCCAGATGTAGGCGCCGTTGTTGTCCTTGAGCTTCCGGAGAGCTGCAAGAGTCTGGTCGTTCATGATGAACGATGCCTTCTTCCGGTACGGACGCTTCAGCGCATAGACCAGATCCAGCACATCGTCGGTGCCGAGCTTCGTGCCGGTGAGAGTCTTTGCGACCGTACCGCCGTTTGTCTCATCAAAGAGACCGGTGGGCTTCCCCTTCCCATCGCCGTTTAAGAAAGCATCCTCCTCGGCATTGGCAATGGCGATTCCAAACTGGGTGGTGATGTAGCTTGCAAGGTCAAACATGGAGTCATACAGAAGCTCCTCGGTCACCTTCACTGCCACATGGAGCTTATGCGCATCCATGATCTTCTGTCCGAACTTCGCGTCGGTAAACTGCAGTGCACCGCCCTCTTCGATCCATGCCGCGGTCGGCTTGGCTCCCGCGATGTTGATCTTGTGCTCACCGGAAGTCGTGATGTGGGTTGCAAGGCCCCGCATGATGTTCTCTTCATTCAGGACATCGATGAGGCGGTTGTCCCACTCCTCCGGAACGAGGTATCCGCCATCGGCATCCACACCCTCCTGCAGGATGTCGGAAACCTGATGGAAGTTCGTGCGCATGGCGGTCAGCATATCCTTGGCATACTGATCGGAAGCGCGTCCCTGCTTCTTAGGCTTATCGTTGCCTGCGGAAGGCATGTTGGAAAGAGGAGAAGAAGTCGGCTGACTCAGCTGTGCCTCGATGGCAGCCTGACGGTTCAGGCGATCGATCTCCTTGGTGAGATCCGTGATCTCCTTTTCCATACGGTCATACGTTTCTCCATCTGCGGCAGAAAGGACGCCGTTCTCTCCCCTGTGTGCTTCGAGGAAGGCTTTTGCTGCCTCCCACGCTCTTGCTCTCTTTGCAATCAAATCCTGTACGTTCATTGTGTTCTCCTCCTCACATCACTTTGTGCAGCAGATTCAGGCGATCCATCAGAGCATCCACGCTCCGGCCCTTGTCTGCAGTATCCTTAGCGATCGGTGCTTCCGATGCCTTGTTTCTAACCTTGTAGTGTTCCTTCACCTTGTTGGTAAATGCAGCCGCCATCTGACGACTGGAATAAAGAAAACCTGCAGCAAGCAGATCTTTATTCTTCTTGGGACCATCTGGTGCTTGCTCGGTTTTCTCTTCAGATTCCTCCGGATTTTTCTTGTCAGGATCGTCCTCTTCCGGTTTCTCTTCCTGCTCACTGCGATAGAGATCCGGTCGCTCCATCACACGGTCTGCAAAATGAAGCTCCACGGCCTTGCTCGCATCCATCCATGTCTCATCGTCCATAAGCTTACTGAGCTTGTTCTTGGAAAGTCCGGTCTTCTTGACGTAGGCATTCAGGATCGAATCCTTCACGGAATCGAGCATCGAGATGGCCTGCGCAAGATCATCCTTATCCCCCATTGCCATCGTGGACGGATTGTGGATCATCAGCATGGAGACCGGAGAGACAAGAACCTCATCTCCTGCCATCGCAATGACCGATGCCGCTGATGCTGCAAGGCCGTCGATCTTCACGGTGACCTTCCCGTCATAGGACAGAAGCATGTTGTAGATCTGTGCCGCCGCCCAGACATCGCCGCCCGGAGAGTTGATCCAGACCGTGATCGGTCCTTTCCCGGAATCAAGGTCAGACTTAAAAAGAGCTGGCGTGACGTCATCGTCAAACCAACTCTCCGAAGCAATGGTTCCGTTTAAAAACAGCGTGCGTGCTGAAAGATCCGGATCTTCTCCATCCGGTGCCTTGTTCCGCACCCACTTCCAAAACTTGTTCATGTGTTCCTCCTTCCCCTTCTGTGGGGCTTTTTGTTTTCGGTATCTTCCTCAGGTTCTTCATCGGGCTCATCCTGCTCCGGAGGATCACTACCTCCAGAACCGCTCTGGTAGGCTGCGCCAGCACTCCGAAGAGGCGTCATGGTTCCGTTTACAAGAAACAGGTTCCCGCCCTCTTCGTCGGGCACGAGGTCCATGTTCTCCAACCGTCGCACGTCGTTCACGCACAGAAAGCCGTTACTGATACCGGTCGCATAGCCCTGCATGCGGGATGCGTAGTTACCGCGAAGAAGCCCGTCCACGTTGAACCGGGCGTAGTAGATCATCTTCTCATCCTTCGAGAGAAGGGACCTGGAGATTGACGACTCGATCCGGGTGAGCCAAGGCTGTAAGCTGTAGGTCACGAATTCCAGACTCTGCTCTTCGATATTGCTGAATGTCGCATGTTCCAGGTCTCCGATCATGTGCGGAGGCACGCGGAAGATACGTGCAATCTCATCGATCTGAAATTTCCGAGTGTCCAAGAACTGTGCTTCCTGCGGGTTGATGGAGATCGGCGAATATTTCATCCCCTCTTCCAGAACTGCGACCTTCCCAGCGTTCTGGCTGCCACCGAAGGCTGCCTGCCAGCTGTCCCGGACCTTTTCCGGATCCTTCAGAATGCCGGGGTGTTCCAGCACACCGGAAGGTGCTGCGCCGTTTGCAAAGAACTTAGAGCCATACTCCTCGCAGGCCATCGAAAGACCGATCGAGTTCTTCGCCATCGCGATCGGGCTGTATCCGACCAGTCCATCAAAGCCGAGCCCCGGGATCTGCATCACCTCATGGGGTGACAGCTTTACGATCGTCTCCTTCATGGTCGGTGCATCGTCACCCTTGGACCACAGGTACTGGTAGTAGATGTGGCCGTTCTCGTCTCGGTCTACCGTCATGCGATTCGGCATCAATGGATACAGTGCTGTGACTTCCCCCTTGCCGTTCCGGATCACTTGGACGTATGCGTTCCCCCACAGTAATAGATGAGTCATGAGCGTCTCCCAGAACGAGTAGGCTGTCATCTCTTCATTCGGTTCACTATGGAGCAAGAAGTACAGTGGGTGGTCTGTCGCCTTCACCTTGCTGCCGTTCTCCTCCCGGTACAAATGCAGCGGCAGGCTTGCCACCGCTTCTGCCAGCACTCGGACGCAGGCATACACAGCGGTCACCTGCATGGAGCTCCGTTCTGTTACGGTCTTTCCGGATGAGGTGTGCCCGTAGTAAGCGCGGTAGACACTGCCGGATGTTGCATCCTTCGGATCCGCTCTTGCCTTCCTTCTGTGAAATAAATCCCGAAATCCCATGTGTCATACTCCTATCTCTGCCGCTGTCCGCAGCAGTTCTTCCACGGAAAAAGGCACCCACCGTCTTGGTGAATGCCCTGTTCGTTCCTGTTCGTTCCTGTTTGTTTCTGGTTTATTTTACGATCCCGGTTCTCTCGACCTTGCCCTTCCAAAGCTCCTCGAAGGTTGCTCCCGTGAGGTCTGTCTGGAATTGAAGTTCAAGGTTCAGCTGTGCTTCGAACCGGTTGTTTCCCTGTGCTGTGGTGTAGGTGTTTCCGTCTTTAATGAATCTGTAGCTTGCTTTCGTCATGGCCTTGTCCTCCGTTTTGTTTGTGTGCCCTTTTCCTTTGGCATGTACATATATCACTCTGCGCCAGAAATACATCAACTTATTTCGACACATATCTTGCACAAATATCGGGAGGAGAAATGAAGCACATTATCAGAACACCACAAGGCCTCGGCTATCGTAGACACTCTCTGTATTTTCCTGCCGGATACAGCGATCCAGTGCCATGATCGCAGCGACGATACCATCGATCTTCTCTGGGGACTTTGCCTTCGTCGGCTTGATGTTATCCGCAGCGTCGCGGTCCACCACCACGTTTAGTGCCATCCATTTCAGAACCGGATTGCCGCCGTGAATGATCTGGCCCTCCATCATGAGCTTATAGAACTCCTTGGTGGGAGGCGACATATCTTTGTACCCTTGCCCGAACGGCACCATCGTCATGCCGTCATCCTGTAGGTTGATGATGAGCTGAGTGGCGTTCCAGCGGTCGACCGCGATCTCCTTGATGTTGTAAATCTTGTAGAGATCGAGTATGAACTTCTCGATGAAGTTGTAGTCGATCACATTCCCTTCGGTCGCTTTCATGTATCCTTGCTTCACCCAAACGTCGTACGGAACCGATGCACGTCTCACGCGTATCGGAATCGTATCTTCCGGCACCCAGAAGAACGGCAGGCAGATGTATTTCTCCGTCTCATCCCGAGGTGGGAACATCAGAACCAGCGCTGTGATATCTCCGGTGCTCGAAAGATCAAGTCCGCCGTAGCACTCCCGGCCACGAAGACTGCCCATATCAATCGGTTCATTTCCCTGATCA
>NZ_JBQKFT010000029.1:0-20036 GCF_052119185.1 Bilifractor sp. LCP19S3_H10 | reverse complement strand
CCCCTTAAAGACGATAAGGTTGATAGGGCAGAGGTGGAAGTGCCGTAAGGCATGGAGCTGACTGTTACTAATCGGTCGAGGGTTTGACCTGAAGCATAAGTTGGAACGGAAGGAGGGGATCCGGAGACGGATTCCCGGGAAGAGTTTGTGTGTTCAGTTTTGAAGGTATGTATTAAAATCTATAAAGATATTCCGCCGATCATTTGTTATTGCAGATGATCGGTTTTTTTTACGCGAACAGTGAGCCGCAGCCGAATGCGAAGTATTCGTGTGCGGCGAGCGTCGCGATAGCGAGATAAAACTCGCGCAGCGTGTTTTATCTCGTTGGGTTTGCCAGAAAACGTCAGAGGTATTAGACTAATACCAAAAGACAAATCAGAATGAAAATAATGAAAAGATACATCAGAATGGAAATGATGAAAACATACAGTTGGAGGTATTGATCATGGGCTGCAGGATTCTTGTATACTGGAAAATAACAGAGGAGCAAAAGCGGAAAATCCGGGCAATCGCGAACAGACATGGCTGCGAGACCATTTTTGTTACGGATCCGCGGGAGGCTGAAGAGGAGGCAAAGAGTGCGGACGTCATGTTCGGGGCGGATCCGGGACCGTTGCATGCGGCCGGGAATCTGAAGTGGTTTTGTACCTGCTGGGCAGGAGTGAATCATTATCTCCAGGAGGGCGTTCTTCCAAACAGCACCTGCTTGCTGTCCAATTCTTCGGGGGCATATGGGGTCTCCATCTCCGAACACATCATTATGACAGCGTTGATTCTGATGCGCCGGTTTGAGGCTTATGAGAATATAATGAAGAATACCGCAGTGCGAGAATGGCGCCACGACATTCCGATGTATTCTCTGTGCGGAAGCCGGATTACCACTCTCGGAACCGGTGATATCGGAAGCACCTTTGCTAAGCGTGTGAGGAGCTTTGATCCCAAATCGGTTATCGGGGTAAGTCGCAGTGGAAGACAATTAAAGGAATATGATAAGGTCCTTCGGGTGACAGAGCTGGATTCTGTGCTTCCGCAGACAGACCTTCTCGTCATGAGCCTTCCGGAGACCCCGGAGACAATTGGAATTTTGAACAGAGACAGAATCGCGCTTCTTCCGGAAAATGCTTTTGTGGTCAATGTGGGGAGAGGAAGCGCAATTGATGAGAAAGCACTCACAGATGCTTTGAACGAGGGAAGACTAGCCGGAGCAGCGCTGGATGTCATGCAGACGGAACCTGTGCCGGCAGACAGCCCGCTGCGCACTGCGAAAAATATCCTGCTGACACCGCATTGCGCCGGTCAGATGACACTGGATTATACGCGCGAAAAGAGTGTGGAAATGTTCTGTGAAGATCTGGAGAATTATCTGAGCGGAAAAGCGCTGGTCTATGGTGTCAGCAAAGAAAGAGGATACTGATGCATTTTCCGGTAAGCGGTCAGATGTAAAGGTAATAGAGACGGATACGGTAAATATCCGGGTGTATATTCAGAATGTGCCGAAGATATCGGAGGCAGGGTGAACGATAGTGGGGCGTACTTATATTGCGATCGATTTAAAATCCTTTTACGCATCAGTGGAATGTCAGGAGCGTGGACTTGATCCGCTCACAACGAATCTGGTGGTTGCCGATGTGTCACGCACAGAGAAGACAATCTGCCTTGCGGTCTCTCCTGCGCTGAAGGCATATGGAATTCCAGGGCGTGCCCGGCTTTTTGAAGTTGTTCAGCGGGTCGGTGAGATAAACCGGGAGAGACTCCGGAGAGCGCCGGGAAATGTTTTTTCCGGGGCATCGTCTGATGCGGAGGAGCTGAAGCAGAACCTGGCTCTGGAAGTGTCTTATATCGCGGCCGTTCCCCGGATGGCGTATTATATAAAGTACAGCACACGGATTTATCAGATCTATCTGAAATACATTGCGCCGGAAGATATTCACGTATATTCGATCGACGAGGTCTTCATCGATGCGACGGATTATCTTAAAACTTACGGAATGACGGCACATGAGCTCGCAATCACGATGATTCGTGATGTGCTGAAGGAGACCGGTATTACGGCAACGGCAGGCATCGGGACCAACCTTTATCTGGCGAAGATTGCGATGGATATCGTCGCGAAGCACGCGGAAGCTGACGCGGACGGCGTGCGGATTGCGGAGCTGGATGAGATGAGCTACCGCAGACAGCTCTGGACGCACCGGCCGCTTACCGATTTCTGGAGAGTTGGCAGGGGCTATGCGAAGAAGCTTGAAGAATTCGGCATGTACACGATGGGAGATGTTGCCCGCTGTTCGATCGGCGGAGCAAATGATCTCTGCAATGAGGAATTGCTGTATAAGCTTTTCGGCGTCAACGCGGAGCTTCTGATCGACCATGCCTGGGGATACGAGCCGTGTACCATAGATATGATCAAAAAATACAGACCGGAAAGTAATTCCGTCAGTTCCGGACAGGTGCTGATGTCACCTTACA
Organism: Bilifractor sp. LCP19S3_H10; assembly: GCF_052119185.1. Taxonomy (NCBI): domain Bacteria; kingdom Bacillati; phylum Bacillota; class Clostridia; order Lachnospirales; family Lachnospiraceae; genus Bilifractor; species Bilifractor sp. LCP19S3_H10. The sequence continues at coordinate 17,570 of NZ_JBQKFT010000029.1, read as the reverse complement.
GCTTTGAGAAGGCTGCGGTTGTGGTACAGGAAATGGCGGACGTTATGGCGCTGGATCTGGTCAGCAAAAGGATGGTAAGCGACCAGGTTACGCTGACAATCGGATATGATAAGGAAAGTCTGGAAGATTCGGAGATTCGGAAGAAATACCGTGGCGCGGTCACCAGTGATCACTATGGGAGAAGAATCCCGAAGCATGCACATGGTTCTGCGAAACTTTCCGGCGCAACTTCCTCGGGACAGGAAATTACGCGCGCAGTGATGGAAATTTACCGTCGGACGGTTGATCCGTCTCTTCTGATCCGTCGGATCACAATTTTCCTGGAACATGTAATTCCGGAGGACGAGGTGCCGGATACAAGCTACGAACAGATGGACCTTTTTACGGATTACCATGCGCTTGAAGCGAAGAAAGAAGAAGATAAAAGAGAGCATGAAAAAGAGCGACGCATGCAGGAGGCTATGCTCTCGATCCGTGAGCGGTTCGGAAGTGACGCGGTTATCCGCGGGCTGAATCTCCGGGATGGCGCGACCGGGTTGGATCGGGCAAAGCAGATTGGAGGGCACAAGGCATGAACAATGAGAAAGAGGAGCCTGAAGTGCAGAATAGAATGAAATCGGGATCTGCAGTGGGAAAAGAGAGAAGTTCGTTCCCTTATGAGGACATCGTTAATCTGCCGCACCCGGTTTCGCGATATCATGTGCCAATGCCACTGATTCAGCGTGCGGCGCAATTTGCGCCCTTCGCTGCACTCACCGGATATGACGAGGCGATCGAGGAGACCGGCAGACAGACGGATGACAGAGTTGCACTTTCCGAGAGCGAGATCACGATTCTGAACCGGAAACTGCAGATTCTGGAGCAGATTCTTGACCGCAGGCCGGAGGTTACGATTACTTATTTTGTGCCGGATTTGCGGAAAAAAGGAGGAGCGTATCACACCGTAAGCGGATCTCTGGAAAAAATTGATGCGCAGCATCAGCGGATTGTGATGCGCTCCGGGGAAGTGATTTCTATGGACCGGCTGATCGGCATAGAGGGAGATATTCCCGGGGATGGTTTTACATGATTCAGTATAGAAGGAGATAATCTCCGGGATGGTTCTGCCTGAGCTGGTTTTGTGAAAAATCAGACAGAAGGCGTTGAACTTTTTTCTCAAGTCGCTTTCTGCTATTTTGTTTCACTGAAAAATCATTTACATAATCTTAATCTAAAAATGACCCGGAGTATCGGGACGGCGGGTCATACAACAAGCCAAAAGGCAAAGGCAAACCCTGTGGATTCTGTAATGTGAGGAATCCACAGGGTTTTTCTATGTTTACACATACAGGCGACGGGGCTGATTTTTTTACTTTATCTTTACCTGCACAGGATAACGGAATTAACGAGGCACGAATAAAATGGAAAAGAACAAAAAAATTAAAATTATTCAAGAAAGCAAGAGAATTAAAAATGGCAGGAATTACATTATCTCACATTTCGAAAACCTACCGCAACGGGTTCCAGGCGGTCAAGGATTTTAATCTGGAGATCGGAGACCACGAATTCATTGTATTTGTCGGCCCTTCCGGCTGTGGAAAATCCACGATGCTTCGCATGATCGCCGGAATGGAGGATATCTCCGAGGGAGAGCTCTGGATTGGAAACCGGCTTATGAACAGTGTGGATCCCGGAAAGAGAAATTTGGCGATGGTTTTTCAGAACTATGCGCTCTATCCGAACATGACGGTATATCAGAATCTGGCATTCGGGCTCAAGGCTCATAAGGTGGATAAGACAGAGATTGAGCGCAGAATTCAGAAGGCATCCGCGATGCTTGAGATCAGGAGTCTTCTGGACCGAAAACCTGCGCAGCTGTCCGGAGGACAGATGCAGCGTGTGGCAATCGGAAGTGCAATTGTCCGGGATGCAGATGCTTATCTGTTTGATGAGCCCCTGTCCAACCTGGACGCAAAGCTCCGGACGCAGATGCGTGTCGATTTGAAAAAAATATACGATAAGCTCGGTTCTACCGTTATCTATGTCACCCATGATCAGGTAGAGGCAATGACCCTCGCGACGAAAATTGTTGTCATGAGGGATGGAATGGTGCAGCAGGCAGGAACACCGAAACAGATATATGAGAAGCCGGTGAACCGGTTCGTCGCAGGTTTTCTGGGACTGCCGCAGATGAACTTCCTGAATGCCTCCGTGGAAATGGAAGCGGGGCTGGCATTTCTGAATACCGGAGACTTCAGGATTCCTCTTCCGCTGAGATTTCATCGCAGCCTGATGGAAGGATTGACAGAAGGTACCAAGGTGGAGATCGGAATTCGACCGGAAGATCTGATGACGGAGGGAGAACCTTCTTATGCAATCCCGTTTGAAATTGAGATGATAGAAAACCTCGGCTCTCATTTTTATCTGCACGGGTTTGCGGGCAGTCAGAGTACAACCGTGAAGCTTGAGAGCTATAATCCGAAGCGCAGAGACAGACAGATGAAGCTCTACATCGATCCGGAGAAGATGCACCTGTTCGACAAGGGAACGGGAGAGTCGATCGAAGAATTTCTGCTGGGATAAGCGGAAGGAGTAAACAGTGACGATGAAGAAGAAACAGCATACGTGCTGTATACAGGATACACAGAAAATACAGGATACACAGAAAATACAGGATACACAAAAGATACAGGTTACGCAGAAGATACGGGCTACGGAGAAGATACAGGCTGCACAGAAGATACAGGAAAACGGAGGTGCTGAACAATGACAGGAACCGGACAGTTAAAGAAAAAGGCGGGGCCGTACGGTTATCTGATTCCCTCCGCAATCATATTTGGAATTTTCCTTTTCTACCCTTTTGTAAAGACGATTTACCTGAGCCTTTACAAGACAAATAAGCTGGGACAGGCAAAGCTCTTTGTCGGGTTTGGAAATTACAAGGATCTGCTTACCAGCGCCAGCTTCGCGAATTCGCTGTCAGTAACCGCAGTCTTTGTCGTGATCGTTGTGATCGGAGGAATGCTGCTGGGACTGATCGGCGCGGTGCTTTGCAACAAGACATTTCCGGGCATACGGTTCTTCTCAACAGCATATGCGCTTCCGATGTCCATTGCATCGAGCTCGGCAGCTCTGATCTTCCGGATTATGCTTGACCCTACCATCGGTATTGTCAATAAGCTCGCGCACACGAACATCAACTGGCTGAATGATCCGAGATACGCTCTCGTGTGCGTGGCAGTGCTGACAGCCTGGCTGAACAGCGGAATCAATTTTCTGTATTTCAGCGCGGGACTTGCCAATATCGATGAGGAGATATATGAGAGAGCATCGATCGATGGCGCGGGTCCGGTGCGGCAGTTTTTCCAGCTGACACTTCCCGGACTTCGGCCGATCATGTTCTACACAATCGTCGTGAATATCATTCAGGCCTTTCAGTCCTTCGGTCAGGTAAAGATCCTGACGCAGGGCGGACCCGGAGAATCAACCAACCTGATTGTCTATTCGATCTACCGGGATGCTTTTTTCAATTTCCGCTTCGGGAGCGCGGCTGCGGAATCGGTTGTACTCTTTCTCATCATCATGGTACTTACTCTGCTGATGTTCCGCGCAGAGAAAAAAGGAGGTAAAACACGTTGAACAATACAGATGGATGCATTTCGCTTTCGCCGCAGGAAATTGAGGCGATGCGGGAGGAAAGTATCAGATTAAACAAAAAAGCAATCCGGGTTAAGAAGGGGAGGAAAGCAGCACGGCTGATGATCAACATCGTCGTGGCATTTATCATTCTGCTTCCGCTGCTCTACGCGGTAAGTATCGCGTTTATGCCTTCGTCGGATCTTTATACCATGAATCTGAATCTGATTCCGAAACATCCGACACTTGAGAATTTCCATCAGGCACTCAGCAAAATTCCTCTGATCCGGTTCATCATAAATTCGTTCCTCGTAGCGGGCCTGATCACGCTCGGACAGATCATTTCCTGTTCCCTTGCTGCATTTTCTTTCTCCTTTCTGGAATTTAAGGGAAAGAAAATCCTGTTCATGCTCGTTATGGCAACGATGATGGTGCCGGGGGAGGCAACAATCATCTCCAACTATCTGACCGTTGGACAATGGGGATGGCTGAATACGTACCGGGTTTTGATCATACCTTATCTGACAAGTGCGATGGGCATCTTCCTCTTCCGGCAGTTTTATCAGTCTTTTCCGATTTCAGTGTATGAGGCGGCAAAAATTGACGGCTGTTCCAACCTGCGCTTCATCTTCCGGATTCTGCTTCCCCTGACAAAGGCGGCAATCGGAGCAATGGCGGTATATACCTTCATCAACGCATGGAATATGTATATGTGGCCGCTGCTTGTAACCGGAGATGAGTCCATGAGAACGGTTCAGATCGGACTGAGCATGCTGAACAGCGTAGATTCCCAGTCGATCACGATGATGATCGCCGGCGTTGTCATGATTATTCTGCCGTCGATTTCAATCTTTATTATCGGACAGAAGCAGCTGATCCGCGGTATGTTCTCCGGAGCAGTAAAAGGCTGACCGCTGATTCTTCATCTGCTTTTTCAAGGGTCATAACCGCCGGAAACGACGGATGACATATATCACTCATTTTTTTACATTAGGAGGGAAATATGAAAAAAAGGTTACTGACACTAACTGCCGCTACACTCGCGGCAACTATGGTATTCGGCGCATGCGGATCCAGTACCGGAAGCTCTTCTTCTGAGTCTTCCGCCGCATCGCAGGAGAGCACAGAGCAGGCAGCAAGTACAGATACCGCGGAACAGACCACGACGGCTGCTGCAGATTCTGCGTCATCTGCGGCAGCAGACGGAAGCACAGCAAGCTCTTCCGGCAAGACGACCATCACCTTCTGGCATTCCATGGGCGGTGTAAACGGAGATGCGCTTACACATCTGGTAGATCAGTACAATAAAGAAAACAAAGATAATATCTATGTAGACGCAGAGTATCAGGGTGAATACGATGATACCATCAATAAGCTGAAGAGCGCGCAGATCGGAAACATGGGTGCGGACCTTGTTCAGGTATATGAGATCGGAACCCGTTTCATGATTGATTCCGGATGGGTTGTTCCGATGCAGGATCTGATTGATGAGGACGGATGGGATGAGTCTCAGCTGGAGCCGAATATCGCGGCTTACTATACGGTAGACAACAAGCTTTATTCCATGCCATTTAACTCCTCTACCCCGATCATGTACTACAATAAGGATATGTTCGAGAAGGCTGGCATCACAGACATCCCGGATTCTCTTCCGAAGATCGACGCGATCGCAAACGATCTGGTACAGAAGGGCGGAGCCGGTGAGGCAATGTCCATGGGAATCTATGGATGGTTCTTCGAGCAGTTCCTCTGCAAGCAGGGCGCAAATTATGTAGACAACGATAACGGACGTACCGAGGCTGCGACAAAGGTTGAATTTGACAGCAACGGCGCCGGTGAGAAGATTCTCTCCCAGTGGAAGAAGATGTATGATGACGGCACCGCACCGAACGTAGGACGCGGCGGAGATTCCGGTCTTGCTGATTTCACAGCCGGAAAGAGCGCGATCACTCTCGGATCTACCGCTTCTCTTGCGCAGATTCTGCAGGATGTAAACGGCAAGTTTGAGGTAGGAACCGCTTACTTCCCGAAGGTAAGTGACGATGATCAGGGCGGCGTTTCCATCGGTGGCGCTTCTCTGTGGGCACTTGATAACGGTGACAAGGCGAAGCAGCAGGCAGTATGGAAATTCGTAAAATTCCTTGTTTCTCCGGAGAGCCAGGCATACTGGGCAGCACAGACCGGTTACTTCCCGGTTACAACAGCTGCGCATGACGAGCAGGCATTCAAGGATAATATCGCAAAATATCCGCAGTTCCAGACAGCTATCGATCAGCTGCATGATTCCAAGCCTGAGTACGCAGGTGCTCTGATGAGCGTCTTCCCGGAGGCAAGACAGGATGTAGAATCCGGAATCGAGAACATGCTGAATACGAATCAGGATCCGGCAGAAGCAACAAAGAGCATTGCGGACAGCATCAACAAGGCTATCGAGGATTACAACGTAGTAAACAGCTGATATCTTCTGGCGTCCTGAGGCAGGAGATGCCGTCCGAATGGCGGCTCCGGAAATGATACGCATCAGAAAGAAGAAATAGAACTCCATGACAGGCAGGCCTGAAGGCACCGGTCATGGAGTTTTTTTACGCGAACAGTGAGCCGCAGCCGAATGCGAAGTATTCGTGTGCGGCAAGCGTCGCGATAGCGAGATAAAACTCGCGCAGCGTGTTTTATCTCGTTCATGAAGTGGTTGACGGTCATGAGATAGAAGAGTAAAATATGCTTTGCTACTTAGTTAACAGTGTTAATAATTATCACAGATAAATATTATCATTGCCAATAATTGCACCGGCCAACTATTTATCTGTTTCATACATGCACTTGCTTTCAGATGAGCATTGTTTCATACAGAGTACCGCGGATAATGGCGCTTTCACAGTTTATGGCTGTTTCTGGGTTGGAACAGTTCATGCAGAGCGCTTACAGATCATAACCGGATATAAAGCATTGTATGTAAGCAGCAGGGATTGAAGGCTGTACAGCCGTATTCGAGGAAAGGAGTAAAGGATGGATCAGCTGGAGGAGGAACTGATTAACGCCATGCATCAGTTTCATAAGATGCGCCCCGTTTTCTGTTTTTCAGGAATCAGCAGGGGCAAAATCATCGTCGTGGGAACAGCGTGGCAGATTTATAACAGCAGAGAGGATCACAAGGTGCGTGTGAGTGATATTGTTTCACGAATAGGAATGCCGGCGCCCGGTGTATCGCGCATCCTGAAGGGCCTTGAAGAAGAAGAAATCCTAAGACGGAGTCTGGATCCGAATGACAGACGCACAACACTGGTTTCCTTCACCGACAGAGGTATGAGCGAGATACAGAAAAATATCCGTTCAATTGAGAAAGCTCTTCATGAAATTATTGAGGGTATGGGAGAAGAAAAAGTCCGGATGCTCTGCTGTCTGCTGAATGAGCTGTACGCACAGACGGAATCGGTTTTTTCAAAATCTGACTGGAAAACGGAAAGGGAGAATTCATGAGACATATTTTCGGAAATCTGAAGAAGTACTGGAAATCGGTGCTGATTCTTGCTGTGCTGCTGATTGTTCAGGGCTTTTGCGAGATGTCTATGCCGCAGTACACGCAGAATATTATCGATGTCGGAATCCAGAATAAGGGAATTGAGCACATTCTTCCCGCCAGAATCACGGCGGACGAATACGACGAGGCGCAGATTTTCATGGACGGGGATCAGCGGAAGGAGTGGCAGGCATCGTATGTTGAGGACGGAGAGAACTATACGATCAGAGATCTCGGAAAAGAGGAGTGGAAGAAGCTTGATAAGGACCTTCTGACTCCCGTGGTCATGGCTTATCAGCTTGGGCATATGAGTGAGGAAGCTTTCCGTGATATGGTTAAAAAACAGGCTGAGTCGGCACCCGTGACTGCAGGGCAGAAGGATGCGATGACCGGCGCAAATGGACAGGCGAACGGTGCGGATGCGATGGCCGGCGTGAATAGCCAGGTGACGGGCACTGATGCGATGACCGGCGCAAATGGACAGGCGAACGGTACGGATGCGATGGCCGGCGCGAATGGACAGGCGAACGCTGCGGATGCGATGGCTGCCGCGGAGAGTCAGATCGATTCTATGTCTGCGGAAGAGCTCGCCAAGGCATTTCATCTGGATGTACATATCTTCGAGGCGAAGGATGAGAATGGCAGGAAAGCCACATATGTTGATGTGAGACCAGCAATCCGTCAGATGATAGAAAGCGGACAGATGACAGACGATCAGATTTCCGGGATGAGAGAGGAGATTAGCAGTGCCATCAGCAAAACAGGTGAACAGACAATGAAAGCCATGGCGATCCGCTATGCGGCAGATGCGGATCAGAAAGCCGGTGTGGATGTGAACAGCCAGCAGAAGCACTATCTCTGGATCAGCGGAGGGAAAATGATGCTGATCGCGCTTTTGATGGGACTTGCCGCGATTGCGGTCTCCTTTTTCGCTTCAAGGGTCGGTGCAGGGGTCGGCCGGGATCTGCGGTATCAGGTGTTCCACAACGTCATCGGATATTCCAGCGCAGAGATGGAAAAATTCCAGACATCATCTCTTATCACCAGGGCGACAAATGATGTGCAGCAGGTGCAGATGGTGACGACCATGCTGCTTCGTATGGTTCTGTACGCGCCCGTACTTGCGGTATGGGGTGTCGTAAAGGTTTACCAGTCTCATGCGAAGATGAGCTGGGTGATTGCGCTTGGAATTGCGGTCATCGTGGGAATCATCCTTGTTCTGGTCATGCTTGCCATGCCGAAATTCAAAATTATGCAGAAACTGATTGACCGTCTGAATCTGGTGTCCAGGGAGATCCTGACGGGGCTCATGGTTGTACGGGCATTCGGAAGAGAAAAAACAGAGGAGGAACGGTTTGACGAGGCCAATATCGATCTGATGCGTACGCAGCTGTTCACAAACCGTGTGATGACCTTTATGATGCCGTCCATGATGTTTGTGATGAGCGGGCTCAGCGTACTGATCACCTGGGTCGCTGCGCATCGTGTGGATGCCGGCACGCTTCAGGTCGGAGCCATGACATCCTTTATCACCTATGCGATGATTATCATATCCTCCTTTATGATACTGACTGCGATGTCCATCATACTTCCGAGGGCAGGCGTAGCGGCGGACCGGATTCATGAAGTAATTGCCACAAAACCTTCTATCGTGAACCCGGAACATGAGGAGAAGCCGGAGAGCAAAAAGGGCGTGATCCGATTTGATCATGTAAGCTTCCGCTATCCCGGCTCGGAGCTGGATGCCCTGACGGATATTTCCTTCACGGCGGAGCCGGGAAAAACTACGGCAATCATCGGAAGTACCGGTTCGGGAAAGAGTACGCTCGTGAATCTGATTCCGCGGTTCTATGATGTAACAGGCGGATCTGTCACGATAGACGGGGTTGATATCCGTTCCATGAATCTTCATGAACTGCGGGAAGAGATCGGATTTGTGCCGCAGAAGGGAACCCTGTTCTCCGGGACGATTGCCTCCAACATCCGTTTCGGACGCCCGGATGCATCGGACGAAGAGGTCAGACGCGCCGCGAAGATCGCTCAGGCTGACGACTTTATCGAGGAAAAAGAAGATGCCTATAACAGCTTCATATCACAGGGCGGAAGCAATGTATCGGGAGGGCAGAAGCAGCGGCTCTCGATTGCGCGGGCGATCGCGAAGAAGCCTCTGGCGCTCGTTTTTGATGACAGCTTTTCCGCTCTTGATATGAAAACAGATGCGAAGCTCAGAGAGGAGCTGTCACGGGAAGAAAAGGATGCGACAAAAATCATTGTCGCACAGAGAGTCAGCACGATTCTGAATGCAGATCAGATCCTTGTTCTGGATGAGGGAAAAGTGGCAGGACTCGGTACACATGATGAGCTGCTGGACAATTGCGAGGTTTACAGACAGATCGCTGCTTCACAGCTTTCACAGAAGGAACTGGAGGGGACGCGCCATGCAAAATAACAAAAATCAGAATCTGCGGGGATTCGGGAAAAATCAGAAACAGCAGGAAGAGATGAACGCAGATGCGGAGAAGCGGGCGCGGGATAAGCAGCTGGAAGAGTATCGCAAAAAACAGAAAATGTCCAGGCCAATCGGACACGGCCCCGGTCGTAACCAGGTTGCAGAAAAACCGAAGAATTTCAAGGCATCCTTTGGAAAGCTGATGCGTTACATCGGGCGCTACCGGATTGCGGTTATCCTTGTCATGATTGTTGCGGTACTTTCGACGATCTTCAATGTCCTTGGACCGAAGATCATGGGAAATGCGACAACCGAGCTGGCGGAAGGACTGATGCGTAAAATCCAGGGAACCGGCGGAATCGATTTTGAAAAGATCGGAAGAATTCTGATCTTTACACTTGCCCTGTATCTCGCATCTGCCGGATTCAGCTTTATTCAGGGATGGATCATGACGTCAGTCAGCCAGAAGGTTGCCTATCGCATGCGCCGTGAAATCTCTGAAAAGATTGACCGTATGCCGATGAAATATTTTGAAAGCAGGCCATACGGAGATGTACTCTCGAGAATTACAAATGACGTAGATACGCTTGGAACCGGTCTGAACCAAAGCATTACGATGATCATATCGTCTGTTGCTACGATCGTCGGTGTTGTGGTGATGATGCTGACAATTTCCCCGCTGATGACATTGATCGCGGTCGTCGTCATTCCGGTGTCCGGAGCCCTGGTTGCCTTCATTGTAAAAAAATCACAGAAATATTTTATCCGGCAGCAGGATTCTCTCGGAATCATCAACGGACAGATTGAAGAGGATTTCTCCGGTCAGCTGGTGATCAAGGCATTCAACAGAGAGAAGATCGTTATGGGTGATTTCAACAGCACAAACAGCGATCTGTATGATTCAGCGTGGAAGTCACAGTTTATATCCGGAGCGATGATGCCGGTTATGAATTTTATCAGCTATCTCGGGTATGCCGGTGTCGCGATTTCCGGAGGACTCCTCGCGATCCGCGGCGTGATCGGCGTCGGTGATATTCAGGCGTTTATTCAATATGTAAGCAATATCAAGCAGCCGCTGGCACAAATGGCTCAGGTTATGAACCAGGTGCAGTCCATGACAGCGGCGGCGGAACGTGTCTTCGAATTTCTGGAGGAAGAAGAGGAATCCCAGGAGTCCCGGGCGGCGCTTCCGGAAGAGGCGGACGCGGTTCCTGCCGGACAGCAGGCTGTATCCGGAGAGGTTGATTTCGAGCATGTTCGTTTCGGCTATGATCCGGATCAGATTGTCATCAAAGATTTTTCCTGCCATGTGGATCCGGGACAGAAGATCGCCATTGTCGGGCCGACAGGAGCAGGAAAAACAACCATCGTAAAGCTTCTGATGCGTTTCTACGATGTGAACAGCGGAACAATCCGGCTGGACGGACAGGACATCCGAAGTATAGACAGACATCAGCTTCGAGAGAATTTCTCTATGGTTCTGCAGGATACCTGGCTCTTTTCCGGCACTATCCGGGAAAATATCCGCTACGGACGGCAGGACGCAACGGATGAGGAGGTCGAGGAGGCGGCAAAAGCCGCTCATGTGGATCATTTTATCCGGACACTGCCCGGCGGATATGACATGGTGCTGAACGAAGACGCGACAAATGTGTCACAGGGCCAGAAACAGCTTCTGACCATTGCGCGGGCGATGCTTTCAGACCGCAGCGTCCTGATCCTGGATGAAGCGACATCTTCCGTAGATACAAGAACCGAGCAGCTCATTCAGAACGCTATGGATCAGCTGATGAAGGGAAGAACAAGCTTCGTCATCGCACACAGACTGTCCACAATCCGAAACGCCGACCGGATCCTGGTACTCAACCACGGAGATATCGTAGAACAGGGAACCCATCAGGAACTCCTCGCACGCAACGGATTCTACGCCGATCTCTACAACTCACAATTTTCTGTATAAGTCCAGTCGCAATGTTCTTGGCCCACGGGGAGCTTGCTCACCAGTGGGCGAGAACATTAGCGACGACAACAGGTATGAGCATGTAGCGGTGCGAAGCACCGCGAGAATGCTCATTCCTGTTAGCGGCACGGAAGCTGCGAAGCAGCGAAGTGACGCGGGGGACTTATACAGTACAAATAGTGAAGAGCCCTTCGAAAACGCATACAGGTCTCGTCGCACGCGAAGCGCGCGTAAGAGACTGGATGCGATTTCGAAGGCAACAGGTATAAGCACGAAGTGACGCGGGGACTTATACAGAAAATGGCTCGATGTTCGTATCCAATGTTACAGAATTTTTTCTCAGAATGCCCCAAACTAGAGAAAAACAATGGAAAACATAAACGAGATAAAACACGCTGCGCGAGTTTTATCTCGCTATCGCGACGCTCGCCGCACACGAATACTTCGCATTCGGCTGCGGCTCACTGTTCGCGTAAAAAAGAGAATCCCTGCCGATGGCAGAAATTCCCGGAAAGTGTGAGATAATGACAATAGAGGAGATCAGAGAGAGACTGGAAACGGATGAGAGAAATCGTTCGTACACCGATCGGGGAATTCATCCTGTCTTCCAGGTGAGCAGCAATGCCAGGATTCTGATTATCGGTCAGGCTCCGGGGCGGAAGGTGGAGGAATCCGGCATACCGTTCAATGACAAATCCGGAGAAACACTGATCCGGTGGATGGGAATTGACCGGGAGACGTTTTATTCTTCGAAGATCGCAATCATGCCGATGGATTTCTATTACCCCGGGAAGGGCAGGTCCGGAGACCTGCCGCCCAGGAAATTTATTGCGGAGGAGTACCATTCAGATATTCTCCGGCTAATGCCGGAAGTCGGACTCACGATTTTGATCGGCAGGTACTCTATCGATTACTATCTGAAAGATCGCAAGAAGAAAAATCTGACCGAGACCGTTGCTGCCTATCGGGAATATCTGCCGGAGTATTTTCCGATTGTACATCCGAGCCCGCTGAACTTCAGATGGCAGCGGAAAAATCCATGGTTCGAGGAGCAGGTCGTTCCGGTGCTTCAGGAGAATGTGCGGCGCCTTTTGTAATCATTGTCCCTTCCAGATCATGCGAAGTACCTCTGCCGGTTTCGGCGTGGTTCCATACAGGAGAACACCAACACGGTATATCCTGGCGGCGAGCACACCGGTTCCGAATACAGAAACCGCGAGAATGGCAATGGAGATGGTAATCTGCCAGGAAGGCACTGTACTCATGGCGATTCTGGTGAACATGGCCATGGGAGAGGTAAACGGAATAAAGGAACACACCAGCATCGGGAGATTGTCCACTTCTCCGCTTCCAAGTGCGGTCATTACGACGATAAAAGCAATGATGAAGAGGAAGGTGATCGGCATGATAGCGGTATTGATGTCCTCGAGCTTCGAAACCGTCGATCCGACCGCCCCGTACAGAAAGGCATAGATCAGGAAGCCAAGGATAAAAAATACCAGCATAAACAGCAGCAGATGAAGCGGAATATCAAAGATTGAGGTCACAATCTTATTATCCGCCCAGTCACTCCTGGTAAGGTTGAAGAGCAGGAAAGCGGTTCCGAAGACACAAAGAAGCTGGACAAGACCCGCGAGACAGGCTGCCAGTACCTTGCCGAACATCATTTTTACCGGGTCGGCACTGGTGACCAGAAGTTCCATGGCGCGGGAGCTCTTCTCTGTCGCAACACTAGTGCTGACCATCTGTCCGTACAGAAGGATCACCATATACAGGGCAAAAATCATAATATAGGTGTAGAAGAAATTCTGAGACTGATCCTTCCCGGTCGTCTCCACCGTGTGTGACACCTCTGTCGCAAGAATGCTTCCGGCCCGTTCCGGAGAAAGACCGGCTTCGGTCATTGCCTTTATTTCAGAGATTCCGCGGAGAATCTGGTCGGCGATTTCCGGGTTGGCATCATACATGGAGAGATTTTTGACAAAATATGTGTAGTTCTGTGCATCTTGAAGCAGAAAGCCGCAGTCTGCGGTCCCATCGTTGATTTTGCCCCGAATATCAGCAACGTCCGGATCCGTGATGGTTATCTGATAATCCGGGAATGCTTTCTCGAAGGCTGCCTGCGCCTGCTGCGTAAGTGCGGGATCTCCGGAGGAGAGCAACATGACTTTCTGTTCCTCGCTATCAGAATTGCCTTTAACCAGTCCGGAAATCTTCGGAAAAAACATGATGACGGAAAGCAGAATCATCAGGACGATTGTGGTGCCGACGAAAACCTTGTTTTTGAAATAATTTCCAAGCTCGAACCGGAAAATTGTCTTGAACTGATTCATGTGACTCATAGATTCTCCCTTCAGATCTGATCTCTGGTGGTCTGTACAAAAATATCGTTGAGTGAGGGCTCAAATATCCGGACTTCATTCACATCCCATTTCGTGGTCAGAAGCTGCATCTCCCGGCGGCAATCCTCCGTATCGTTCAGCTTGATCCGGATGGCACCATCCTCAGTGAGAACAGCCCGGTCTCCGTAATATTCGAGAATCTGTTCCTGCATAGAAGAACGGACAAGCAGTTCATTGCCTGCCATTTGGTGCCGGATTTCCCGAAGATTTCCGGAGAGAACAATGTGACCTCCATTCAGAATTGCAATTTCACTGCAGAACTCTTCGATGTAATTCATCTGATGACTGGAAAAAAGAATGATTTTTCCCCGCTTCATCTCGTCTCTTACTACTTCCTTCAGAAGCTCCGCATTCACCGGATCCAGACCGGAAAAAGGCTCGTCCAGAATCAGAATATCCGGATCATGCGCGAGAGCAGTGACGAGCTGGATCTTCTGCTGATTTCCCTTTGAGAGAGCGTCCAGCCGTTTGTTGCTGTATTCGGACATCCCGAGGCGTTTCAGCCAGCTGTCAATCGCTGCGCGGGCATCTGTTCGCTTCATTCCCTTGAGCTCCGCAAAGTACAGCAGCTGATCCGCAATGATTTTCTTCGGGTAGAGGCCACGCTCCTCCGGAAGGTAGCCGATTTTCACCGAATTGTGGTCGATCGGCTTTCCGTCAAGCAGGATCTCACCCCTGTCTGCCGGAAATACGTTCATCAGAATACGTATGGTGGTCGTCTTACCGGCACCATTTCTTCCCAATAGCCCAACAGCAGTACCGCTTTGCGCAGTCAGGCTGATTCCCTTCAGCACCTGATGCTCGCCAAAACTCTTATACAGATCCTTTAGTTCCAGTTTCATGCGGTTCCTTTCTTTTCGTAATTTATGAATAATACTTGTGGGTTTCAGCCCCGGCATTTCCGAAATGCGCAGGCTTTTTCTGCTTTTGATGAATCAACAGCGGGGATGCTCATCCTTTTAATGAAACGACAGCAGAAATCTTCCGCTTTTGCTTAATCAACAGCAGGAACGTTTCTTGTACATTTTCAGTATAAGGTGTATATATTTCTTATGGCAAGTTAATTTATGCGACACAGGGCGTATCGTGTATACATTTTTTATTCGGATGAATTTGCGTGACACAAGCGGCATATATTTATTGCGGCAGGTAGATTTGTGTGACACAAGCGGCATATATTTGTTGCGGCAGGTAAATTTGTGTGTTATAAGGGAAATATATTTTCTTGCGAGAGGCAGCACGCTGGACAAAAAACGTTAAGGATGAAAAACGATGAGAATAATGATAGCTTCTGATATTCATGGATCTGCATATTATTGTGGGAAAATGCTGGAGGCGTTTGAGCGTGAAGAAGCGGAGCGTCTGATGCTGCTCGGAGATATTTTGTATCATGGTCCGCGAAATGATCTTCCGAGAGAATATGCGCCCAAGAAAGTCCTGAAGCTTTTGAACGAGAGAAAAAATGATATCTTCTGCGTGCGTGGAAACTGTGATACAGAAGTGGATCAGATGGTATTAGAGTTTCCCATCATGGCAGATTACTGCATCCTGATGGCGGGGAGGAGACTTGTTTATGCTACGCATGGTCATCGTTTCAACAGGAGCCAGCTCCCTCCGATCCGTCAGAATGATATCCTGCTCCATGGTCATACCCATATCCCCGCATGGGAGCAATTCGGAAGCAATAACCTTTATCTGAATCCCGGCTCCGTGTCCATCCCAAAAGAGGATTCTCCTCACAGTTATATGATCCTGGAAGATCATACATTTATATGGAAGGATCTGGATGGAAACGAATATCACAGGACAAGAATCTGAGGGATATTGGTTAATGTATGATGAAATCCTAGCTGCAGAAATAATTGAGGGCAGAATAATAGCTGCTGAATAGTAGACAGAATAGTAGCTGCTGAATGTTGGATAGAATAATAGATGCTGAATGGTGGACAAATAGTAGCTGCTCTATGGTGGACAGATCAATAGCAGCTGAATGGAGGTCAGATCAGATGGACATACCTGAGACCCTGGAATTACTGCGAAAAAAGGCACTGAAAGATGATGGACTGCGTAAAAGACTTCTGGCTACAAGAAATAGCGAAACACCTCTTGCTGATTTCTGCAGAATCAGCACAGAACAGGGATTGCCAATGTATGAGATGGATCTCCTGGAGTATGGGGAAAACTCATATGCCGCTATGCGCAGGAGTACAAACGGGGGAGGGGAGAATTCCCCGCTTCTTCAGTACGAGGACGACTATTACGAGCTGTTTCTGAGCGAACTGGAATAAATATGAACAATATCGAAAGGCAAACAATATATAAATAGGAATAATATTTAAATACGAAAAATGTATAAGGACGAACAATATCTAAATAGGAATAATATTCATACACGAACAATATCTAAATACGAACAATATCTGAGGTGAATGAAATGAGCATAGCAGACAAACAGCATATCCTGACTGATATCAGAGAGGCTGCACTGGAAGCAGGGGCAATTATGAGATCTGCACATGAGGGCCAGGATGAGATTTCTCCGGACAAAATCAAAGCCGGTCACGCAAATTTTGTCACCGTATATGACAAAAGAGTACAGGAGTTTCTGACCGGGCGGCTCGGTGACATATTGCCGGAGGCGCATTTTGTAGGAGAAGAAAACGGAAAGGATGCTTTTGATGAAAGCTTTCGGCAGGGATTTACCTTTGTAGTAGACCCTATAGACGGCACTTCAAACTTCATGAACAATTATGGCCCGAGTGTCACATCGATCGGACTTTTCAAGGATGGAAAACCATTCATCGGGGTTGTATACAATCCCTGGCAGGAAGTGATGTTTTCGGCCGCAGAGGGTGTCGGTGCTTTTGAGAATGGAAAAACTATTCACAGCTCAAACGAGCCGCTGTCGATGAGCCTGGTTTCCTTCGGGACCGCTCCATACTATCCAAATCTGCGGGATCAGGTCTGGAAGGTCGGATCCTTCTATCTTGACAGATGTGTTGATCTGCGGAGAAGCGGAAGCGCAGCCTGGGATTTGTGCATGGTAGCTTCCGGAAGAACCGGTCTGTTCGTGGAACCACTCCTGCAGCTGTGGGATTATGCAGCCGGAGCAGTGATTCTGACGGAAGCAGGAGGCCGAATTACAGACCTTGCGGGAAAAGAGCTGGATTTCTGTGGGCCATCCTCCATAGCAGGAGCGTCTGCAGGAGTCAGCCGGGGAGATTACCTTCCGTTGGGGATAGAGGATTGATCCGGGATTCCAGAAAATAAAAAGTTGAAAAAAGTTGAGAAAAAGGGCTGAAAAAAAGATTGAGAAAAAGATAGAAAACGCTTGACGCAAGGTAAACAACGTGATAAAGTACTTTATGTTGTCGCGGAAAACAAAAAATCCAAGACAATACAGAAGTAACACAGAATGAACATTGACAACTGAACAGTAAAACACATCCTCGAAAATTCAAATGAAGTTTTATAAAATTTTTGTTTGAACGATCGAAAGTATTCAACGGGTTATCGAACTGTTCGCAGGGAGATAACGAATTGATTACGATCCTTTAAAACAGTAAAAAGGGATGAATTAGCCAAGTGTTAATTCTGAACGAATCAATCTTTTTTATGAGAGTTTGA
>NZ_JBQKFT010000028.1:0-20913 GCF_052119185.1 Bilifractor sp. LCP19S3_H10 | reverse complement strand
ATCCAATACAAAAATAAAATGCGCTTTTGTATCAACTAATAGTATTACACAAGGTGAGCAAGCCCCAATATTATGGCCTCTGTTACGTTCTGAAGGAATAGATATTTTTTTTGCATGGCGTACTTTTATTTGGGATAGCGAGGCAGATATTAAGGCGCATGTGCATTGCGTAATTATAGGTTTTAATATTGCACAAAATCGACAAAGGAAAAAACAACTTTTTATTACTTCATATAAAAAATCAGGAAACAGAATAATTGCAGAAGTTGAACATAGACTAGTTTCAGAAATAAATCCCTATTTAATCGATGCGCCTTTTGTGGTGGTTATTTCAAGAACAACTCCTTTGTGTAATGTTCCTAAAATGTCTTATGGAAGTATGCCAATTGATAATGGAGGATTCACCTTAAATGAAGATGATGTCAAGATAATCTTAAAAGAAAACCCTAACTGTCGTATGTACATCCGAAATTATATTGGCGGTGCAGAACTCATAAAGAACCAAAAACATTGGTGTTTATGGCTAGTCAATGCAAATCCATCTGAAATCAAAAAGTCACCAACAATCATGGGACGAATACACGATATTCGGGAATTTCGATTGAAAAGCAATCGACCCCAAACATTAAAAGCAGCTGAAACACCGTCATTGTTTGGCGAAATAAGACAGCCTGATTCAAGCATGCTTGTTTTTCCCAAAGTGTCTTCTCAGAGAAGAAGATATATACCTATAGCTTTTATGGATCCATTAACAATTGTGAGTGGAAGCGCCCTGATAATTCCAAAAGCTGATTTGTTTATGTTTGGTATTTTAACATCAAACGTACATAATTCTTGGATGAGAACGGTAGCTGGAAGATTAAAATCAGATTATCAGTACTCTGCAAGTAATGTATACAATACCTTTCCTTGGCCCACTCCATCTGATGACCAGAAGCAGAAAATTGAGCACACAGCTCAAGGTATTCTTGATGCGCGTGCTTTATATCCGGATTCATCTCTAGCAGATTTGTACGATCCACTCACCATGCCTCCGGAACTCCGCAAAGCACATACGAAGAACGATATTGCCGTAATGCAGGCATATGGATTCACCACGAAGATGTCAGAATCGGATTGTGTGGCGGCATTGATGAAAATGTATCAGGAACTCACGACAAGCCGCAAATGAGGATTTTGCAATGAAAATAGAATTCACAGAGCGAGAGGTAAGAGTTTTGTATAATGCTTTGTCGTACTGGTCATACGGTAAGAAACCGGAGGAACTGAGACTCTGGGATCCTGACAGAGATGATATCCGTGGCCTGTACCCATTCGAGGATGAGTATCTGGAATCTGCGATGGAGCAATTGGCCAATGCCCTGGATCCAGATAAATTCGCTATAAAGGAAGTGGATTTAACGAAACGCCAGGTTAAGATCATATACGGTGCTATGATAAATTGGTCGGCTATGGTGAAGCCTTGGGAATCGAAGAAAATTTGGGACCCAGACAGAAAGGAAATAAGGATTTTATATCCAGACGAAAAGAGGTTCTTAAAAAGTCTTATGATTAAAGTGCTGCAAGCTTCCGGGTACGATGATGATTGATTCCCTTCTGCTGCCTCCAAAATGCATATTAGCTGAGAGCTTTGATCTGCCAGGATAGCAGCGATCAAAGCTCTCCCTAAATCCTGTCGTCAAATCAGGATTTGGCGATAAGTATGGTATAGAAGAGCGGCCGATATCATCCAATGCATTATTTATGACCAGAAAATCACATAGCTGATATAGAGGTTTCACCGTGAAACTCTTCGCTAGTGAAGTAATGTGTCATCTATCCATTGACAGGTCATCGCGTCATTTCTTGATTTTTTTCATATTCTTTCATCTTTTCTACATTGATTTTCCCATCTGAAATTGTATTCCTGACCCAGTAATCCAGCGCACTGGTCACGGTCGACAATTTCTTCAGATCACTTCTTATTTTTACAAAATCCGGTATTTCATCATCCGAAATCGTGCCATCTTCAGTCATCTCTATCAGCCGGTTTTTGGCAGACTCTGCCTCATTCAGTGAGGAAAGTATTTTCAGGACAATATCGGAAAGCCCCATGATTTCAACTTCCGGAACGTACTCTTTTCCAATCGGACATTCGTGCGAGCAATAGTAATTGCATAATTCCGGATGTTTATAAGCCTTCGCCATTTCTATAACATCTGCCGGCTGCACGTCTGTTTCCCCATATTCCAGGCTTTCCAGCCTTCTTTCTGATATGGTGTCCATCTCATCAACTGCCCTGGCTCTTGTCATATTTGCTTCTTTCCTTAGTCTGTAGTAAATGTTCTTCTCCTGATCCACCTGCTGACTTCCCATTGTCTGATCCCCCTCACACGAATTTATGCTTCTCATTGTACCATCTTTTCCCGTATTTCTGGGAATTCTGATGCCTGATTTCACGGTCTCTGACGTATATTTCAAGCACCCCTGATCGTAATATAGAATCATCAAGAAAAAGAAATGCACCTTACAACAGAACACAAACCGCGCGGATCCGGAAATGAAATGATTGCCCTTCTGGGAAGTACGGACAGTCGCGTAATATATACCATCCAGGCAAATGCAGGTAGAAGGGAAGAAAATCAGCCTGCTAAACCTCCTTATAAGAATTTGTTTCAGCGGGAGCCTGGATGCAGCCCGCTGAACGATTAAGGAGGAGCATATGGATGTAAAAGAAAGGATTGAAACAATCATGTTTATAGATCTCATACATCAGAATCCCTCATTCTGCAAAGAAGCCGGGATATCTGATGTATCAAAATTTCGCAATGGCGACAGCGATCAGCCAGACATGCCACAAGTCATGCTGGTAACAGATACGAACCGGGAAGGAGGTGACGCAGAATGATCACTTTGATTGGCATTGTTCTATTAGGCACAATGATTGTTGGAGTTGTACAGCTGTTTGGATGGATGGTCTCGGCTGCGTTCCATCTGTTTCCATTTTTGGTGGAAATTGCTTTAGTAATCATGGTAATGATTGGGGCCGCATATCTGCTCAGCTGGATCGGGATCATTGGAGCCATAGCACTGATGGGAATTGGATGCATAGGAAGCTATAATAAACGTCTTTAACACATTAATAAAGGAGAATATAGAAATGGAAAATGGTCTGAAAGTTTTACTTGGAATTTTACTTGTATTGTATGTGATATCGCCGGTAGATTTAGCGCCTGGCCCGATCGATGACATTATTGTTATCATCATCGGAATCGCCGCCCAGAAATCGCTGACGGCGAAGAGAAACAGTTCTGATTATTAACGGATCGAAAGCTCAAAACGCCATGTAACCAGCAGAATATCTGCTTTGCTGGATCATACATGATAGATGCAGGAAATCAGCACGAAGGTTTTGAAATTTGAAAGGAGACAAGTTATGAATGATGAATGTGAAAACTGCGAACGGTCATTAAAAGGCGGAGTGTATGTATCAGCCTGGGAGGATGGGGATAATGAATATCCCTATGTCATTTGTCCATATTGTGGACACAAGAATATTCTTTATGTTGAGGATGACGATTAATATAGGAGGGATACAGTATGAGTGTGAGAAAAACACGTAGCGACTGCACCGTTGGAAGCTTTGAAAAGACGAGGGGTCTTCCGCATGGATGTATCACAAATCCGAATGGAAGAGATGCCCGAAGCGATAAAAAATTGGGTACTCTTAGAAAAGATTATGCAAAACGAGGCAGATAATAGGCAATAGATACGGGATGAGCGGCCAGCATTGGCCGCCATCTTTCTGTCTATCACGCTCTGAACCGTACGTTAAACTATGACTATACAAAAATTACAGCCTGCATTTTGGAGAATTTTCCGGATGGAAAGCCTAAGAAAATCAGATTAAAATGTACCATACGAAGGAGGTGAAGCATATGCTGAAGCGACTAAAGATTGCATGGGTCAAATATTTAAGAAGGACCAGAAGAATTAATGGAGTTGAGTACATACTTAGAATACATAAATTGCAGAATTCATAACGACCCGCATATTAAAGACTGAAATCCTCCCTGTATGTTTGTATAGCAGGGAGGATTATTTGAGTAAAGAGATGGCTGTAAACCAGTCGTCAAAGACCCATTTTGCGACAAAAAAGTCATATCCGGTGTTTGGGCTCAGGATGACGTTTACACCAGCCATCTTCATAGTCGCTAAGCACAGCATATGTAGATGCAATATCAATCACGGATCGTAATTTCTTCCACTCCGAATAATTCCACACATACACGTCGAAAATATCATTTCCTCTGCTTATAATACGCCATTTGATCCCATTTAATATGGATCGCCCAGTAAAGGTGTTGCCAATAATCTTCCAATCATAATAATATCCGTGCGCGGTTATGGTATGAATCTGTTCTTCAGAAAAGTGCATAGAATGGTCCTCCAGATATGAAAATAAAAGATAATGGATGAATGGCGAAATGCCAGAATTGCTCGGCTGCAGATCCGGATCGGGATCCGCAAGGCTATATTCAGAATATCAGATTCGAGATCTTCTGAAAAGACGGCATAGAAGTTATTTTTGTATTTCAAAATCGGTGACAAGGCGAAGCAAAATATTTTGTGTAATGTTATTAATATTAATTGATTAATATTAATTTTAGATTTAAAATGACATTACAAAAGAACTTCAGTGACAATATGTAGAGGAAGGAGCATAGATATGGCAAACTTCGCGGTTGCAGCGTCTCAGGAGACCATCGAAACAGCTAATAAAGTGATGGAAATGTACGCAATGGATGGAGATAAAAAAGAAGATACTCTTCTCCGGATACTGAACTTAGCAGCTAAAGAAGCTGTCAAAGGAACACATCCCCAACTTGGGGAGAAATTAAATGACATAGATACCACCATTACGACTTTGATTAAACAGATCGGGGGCATTGTTGCAGGCCAGGATTTTCAGATTGCAGATCTGAAAGACAGACTGGAGAAAGCCTTGGAAGAAAAACAGACGGTACTTGATAAAGCCAAGGCAGAAACAGAAGCGGCAAATGTTCTGGCAGAACAGGCCAGTAATGAAGCACAGATGGCAAAACAGGAAGCGGATGTTTCCATAAAGCAGGCTAATGAGGAGCGCGATCAAGCTCTACGTGAACGCGATGATGCAAGAATTATTGCTGAAGAAAAGACATCAAGCAACAATCTTCTTATGCGTCAGATGGCTACCCTAGAAGCTGATGCTGCCGCATATAAAAAGCTAAAAGAAGAATATTCCGCATTACAAGATCGTTACAATTCGCTGGTTGAAAAATCAAAAGACGATGCAAGAGCTGCATCAGATCAGTTAAAAGATGCACAGAGAGATCTGAAAGATGCAAAAATTCAATCTGAGCTTGCTATAGAGAAGGCAATCAGTGAAAGGGAACGCAAGATGAATGAGCAGCTAAGGAAGGCAGATAAAGAAAATGCTAAGCTTCAGGCGAAAATTGAAATGCTGGAGGATAGGGTCAGAGAATTATCTAATGCATAAATGAAAAGCAGGGAAATATTAGTCCCTGCTTTTTAAAATCTGGTTATTGCTGACTATTCTTGGGCGCCTTGCGAGGAATAAAATCAATTTCCAAATCGCAGTCTAATGCGTCAGCGATCGTTTTCAACTCATTTTCAGAAAAGTTGTCACGTTTTAGTTTGTTTCTGAGATTCGATGGACTCCAGCCACATTTTTCTGCGAGAGTTTTTTTATTCATGTTTTTATCAATCAGCATTTTTTGAATATCGTTAGCTTTCATATTAATCTCCTGTTCGTTAAATTACAAAGGAAATAAAAACAATAACATATAATATGCAATAATAAAATATTATAAAATATTATTTTTTATAATTTTTAATAAAATCGTCTACGTAAAAATCAAAGTAGTCGCTTATAAGTTTCGGCGCTGATTTTGGCATGGATTCAGCCCATTTTTTTAATTTATTGTTCGTTTCGGGACTTAATGTCAATGTCATCTGTACTCGTTTTCTTCCATTAGCGAGTTTTGGCCTACCTGGACCAGGCGAATCAGAAGAGCTTTTTGAAGCGGATGCTTTCTTTTTCTCCATTTTATTAGATGCAGATGGTATATTCGTACTCTCAGTTTTACTTTGCTGTGATTGCTGTTTGATTACTTCGGTGGCTGTCTCCGGCGCTCTATTTTCTTCTTCCGTGCGATCATGATTTGTGTGATCCATACGGGCCTTTAAAGCATCCAGAGCTCCAAGAGAAGCATTTGACTTCTTGTTTGCCATTTTATAATACCTCTAACAATTCCTGCACAAGAGCTGCGTAGTCCATAGCCCCATTCGAATTGCCCTTTGTTCGGAATAGACTTTTACATTCGGCAAGAGCTTTTTCAACATCCTGGCATGTTCGAATTGGTGTCTTAAACACATGGAATCCAAGCTCTTTTCCAAAAACAGGAAGTTGCTCTTTTAGAGCACGGTCCTGTGAATTGCGCTTATCGTAAATAGTAAGAAGGATGCCATAGATCTTGAGATTTTGATTTCCGTCATCTTTGATACTTTTTATTGTATCTAATAACTGATTCAGCCCGTCAATGGCAAATTTTTTGGGAAGCACAGGACAGATACAACCGTCCGCAGCATAAATTGCATTACGCATATATGCGCCAATATTAGGCGGAGTATCCATGACAACAAAGTCATATAGACCATCGACTTCTTTTAATGCGTTTTTTACAATGTTCGTTCCACCAATCTTAGTAGTATAGACTGCATCTTGATCAGCAAGCTTCGGATCTCCAGGGACAATGTCACCAAACGCTGTATGCTCGATACATTCGGAAAGGGAATTCTTTTTCTCCATAACATTAAGCAATGTTTTTTCACCAGGACGCCTAGAAATGCTTCCTTCATATACGGATGTACTGTTAGCCTGAGGGTCTAGATCAATAAATAAAACTTTATATCCAATGTACATAAGTGCATCTGCAATGTTTAATGCAGTTGTTGTTTTCCCAACGCCCCCCTTGGCATTAGTGATAGCAATTTTAGTTGCCATATAACCTCCAATCACACATAAATAACAATAGTTAATAATAAAATATTATAAAAAATAATAAGATATAATACTATATGATTCTTATTTATATTATATCATACTATATAATAAATTATAATAGTTTATAGTAAATAATCAAGTATTAAATTGAAAATATTCATCAAAAAGTGAATTTTCTGTTGATTACAAGATGAAACGGTGGTATGATTTGAAATGTGAAAAAGAGCAATAAAAAAACGCCGGTTGGCGCCAGCGTTTTTTTTAATAATAAATTAAGGCTTTTGGGATTTGGCGATCCCGAATAGCTTCAGGCATCTAGCACATGCCGTCCACAGGTAAGCTCTCAACCTTCTATACAGCCCTATTATAGGGCAGAATTGGGATTTTTGCAATCACAAGATGTTGGGGCCTATGCCAGTAAAAGACGATAAATAGAACTTTTGGAGTTCTGGTGCAGAAGAGATGTCTGTATCAGAACTCTTTTTTATCATCTAAAACGGCATAGGACAGCCTGGATCCGGGGAGGAAGAAGAGGCGCGTTGAAAATGAAATCGCGTAAAAAAAATTCTACCTGCATGGACTCTGGGTTTATCACAGATAAGACAGGTATTGATGACCGTTAGAGGGTGCCGTCGTGCCGCTATTTTTATCGGGTGATGCATGGTCAACCAGTGCAGCTGCTGAGACTAAAAAGTGTACGACCCCGATGTAAAAATATCGACTACGACGATTTCCATTCGATCGAAGTAGGTGTGACCGATCCTGTCGCCCAGCTGGCTGGAAGACCTTAAGCAAGCCTTCCTTCAAGGTTTAAAGTACCAAAACAGCTCGGGAGGGGGGTTCACGCGATGGAGATGATAATCCAGGGCTATCAAGGCAGATCCGAGGCCCTTGCAGCAGTGCAGCAGCGTGCCGGATAGTAATATTCGGGAGGATACGGATACCGTGCGGCTCCATACTGAGCCTGTCAAGTTATCCTTCTCCGACCTCTGCTATGTCAATTCGTGCAGATTTGGCATAGCAGGGGGGAGAGAAGCCGTTGGCCCTGCTCACCACCAAAGCCTATCCGTAGCTGGATTGGAAGTCAAGGCTAAAATATAGTGTTTTTAAGACAACGGCTTCGAGGGGGGGCTTATCTTAAGGATATCTAAAAGGTAAAGAGTAGCTAGGTACCCTTCGAAAGAGTACATGGTTTTTTGTTAATCTTGGTAGCAGTTAAGCTTGATAAGCTCCGCATACTTTCCTTTGCAATAAAGGATTAGTTTCTTTTCGGCAGGAAGGTCCCCGAAAACTTCAGGCGGGAAGACCTTTTCTGTTGTCTCCTGGACAGACCTTCCTGTTGTCACGGACTTGGCATGGGAGATGGAGTTGGATACCTTCAAAACCTTCTTAACACCGAAGGTATCGGAAAAGATCTTGCTGCTGTTAATATCGTTGCTTCCCAAGATAATCTGGTAGTTGCAGTTGCCAATAATAGATCGCACACCGGCGGGCTGGTAACGGTACTCCAGCTGGCTTAAATTCTGCTGAATAATAATAACTATTACTGATTTTGAACGTAAGGTACTCAAGCTGCTATTAATCATTTGATAGCTGAAAGTGAGCTGCGGGAATTCATCCAATAACATCAGAATTGGCCTGTTTTTGACTCCGGTAGAGCTGTCAGGGCGGCGGGTAAAGGCCATGCTGAAGGATTGGATCAGCAGTGTAAAGAGGGGCGCGTAGGCGTCTAGATGCTCCTGCTTAATCTGTAAATATACATCCGTACCAGATTCCAGGTCCCGAATGGAGACAGACGGCCCGTTCTTTGATAACAGCTCGTCCAGGATCGGATTAGAGAAGTGTACCAGTGCTGTTGTGAGGGCGTCGTATGCCCCGGAGACGTTCTTTTCGTTGTTTCCGTAGAATGAACTCAAAAGCTCTTTGGCAGGCTCACAATCGCTTCTTATGGCTTTCTTAACCCAGTCAAAAACATTTCCCTGCAGAATTTGGTGGACGACATCGGGAAATCCTGTATTGGGGTTTTCTGAGAGAATCAGAAATGCAATCCCTTGAAAGAGTTTTCTCGCGCGGGTTGAAAAGTAGTTGCCCTCATTTCCGCCCTCGTCCGGGATCAGAATGGTGGCCATGCTTTCCAAATACAGTTTCTGATCGGTCAGTTCCATCTTCTTCAGACCGTCAAACGGATCAAAATGGCAGCTGATCTGCATGGCATTTTTCGCATCCGGCGCGAACCGGATGATTTTTCTTTTTGTGTGCTTGCTGACGTAGTTATACAGATCGCCCTTGATATCAACAGCCAGAACGGACCCTTGAAATCTGCATGCGTTGATGATCGCAATTCCGGATGTCTTGCCGGATCCCGGGGGACCGAAGACGGAGATATTGCATTCGCTACTTGAAGGGATGCTGATAAGCCGGCCTTTTTTGTCAGTCCCGAAGATCAGGCCTTTAGTGCTCCTCCAGTCTGCTACCGGGAAATTATCAGTATTGAGTTTATGCGGTTCGGCATTTTTAAAATAATCGACCAGCTCCCCGAAAGTCCTCTGGTAGTGGCCGCGGTCGTAGCGATAGCTCCTACCGGTGCGGTAAAAATATGCCTTCTGCATGCAGTTTAATGTAAAAAAGAAGCCCCATCCTCCGTAAACAGCAATTGCGATTCCGATTTTGACCAGTTCATAAATGATGCTGACATTTCCTCTGTAATAATCCTGCAGAATGGAGATGATGCTGAACGTTGCATTCTGCAGAATGATGATCAAAATCAGAGCCATACTGTAAGGGATCAGTCGGTAATATTCTATGGTATACTTGACACCTTTTTTCTTGATCATACTTCTACCTCCTCGTCATTCTCTTTGGAAACAGAAGAATCTCCCCATCCGGACACGATATGACTGGTCGCCTTAGTTCCAAGGGACACAGCCTGGTTTGCCATACGCTCCACTTCCTGTGTTGCTTCCTCGCCAGCGTTTTTTCCTTTTCCGCTGGCCGCCTCTTCGCTGGCATGCTCTACCTCGTCCATCACTTTTTTGCCTGCCTTAACGGCTGTTTTTCCAGCTTCAATTGCGATTGTTGTTCCTGTGATTACCATATCTTTTCCTCCTCTATAGATAAATTTTGGGTTTGACTATCTCCCCATCCGGATTGCGATCCCCATCCAGTATCGAGCGATTTTTCCTGTTTCCTTTCCAGATCGGAAATCTTTGCTTTAGCTTCCGACAGTTCGTTTTCCTTTGCTTCATAGGATGCCTGCATATCTGCCAGTTTTTCCTTCAGTATACGGTTCTCATCTCTGGTCTTTTTGAGATCGTTATCCAGGCCTTGGATTTTTTCTTTTGATGCGCTGACGGCGGCATCTTTTTTTTCTTCAACGGCCAGGAGCTGCTGGTTTGCTGCCGAAAGATCAGACAGAGCAGAAGAGAGTTCTGCTTCCTTTTCCTGAAGCATTTTCTGGAAGTCTTTGAGTTGCTTTTCCTTCAAGATATTTGATGTAATGATCTGGGAAAGTTCTGCGATTGACAGTGAGTGATCCAGCTTGATTCCAGTCCGCGCTGTCAGCTCTTTCAGCTGCCCGACGGAGAGGGCAATGGCCTTTCCATCTCCGGTTTTTTTTCGGTAGACAGTGGCCTTAATTCCGCAGTCATCCAGATGCCTTTGCAATCCCGGATGAAGCTCCCGAAGCTTGGCCTTTTTGG
This sequence comes from Bilifractor sp. LCP19S3_H10, assembly GCF_052119185.1. Lineage (NCBI taxonomy): Bacteria > Bacillati > Bacillota > Clostridia > Lachnospirales > Lachnospiraceae > Bilifractor > Bilifractor sp. LCP19S3_H10. The sequence goes on along the minus strand of NZ_JBQKFT010000028.1, from coordinate 10,170 downwards.
TCAGCTGATCGGCGCACAATTTGAATTTATATCCGGCGTGTTTCGTATCCGGAACCCCGGGCACATACATGATATGCAGATGATCTTTGCTGATCATGCTTCCATCCGGTGCATAGTGCTTTTCATCAGTGTGCACTTGCGCTACAAAAACGCATTTTTCGCCCATCGGAAGAGTGGACACGAAGTAGCTGTAGCTCTCCTGAAAAAAGGCTTTTTTTTGTTCCTGCGGACAGTCTGACGGGCATTGGATTACGCACTCGCAGGCATGAACTAAATTTTTTCTCTTGTAATGGAAGATTTCTTTCTCCAATTCCTTCCTATACTGGTTCACTTCTGCGGCTGTTTTTCCGCGATCGATCAGGCTGTAATTGTTCTTTGTGAGATCAGGATTAATGCTTTCATTTCCATAGCTTTTTTCATTCGGAAGTTCCCTTAAATCGTGCCGGATGTGATAGGCTACTTCGCTGCCCTGGAATTTTGTTATTTCCATAATTGCGCCTCTGCTTTTGTGCGGTATAGGCCATCTGCTGAGAGCGTCTCTGCTGCCCATGCATCCGGTCAAAGGTCGTCTGCCGGACCCGCTTTGCGTGCCGGCATGCTCCCAATGACCTAGTTGCATGGTGCTCCAAAGGTCGCCGGAAAAGGCACGCGGAAGCGCGTCTTTTCAAGGCTTCCAATGGAGCTGGCAGCGCCGCCGATCTGCGCATCTGCCCTATACAAATTAGGGAATCATAGATTCCCCTGCGGACTGCGTCCTTGCCCTACGGGTAATTTGTTCTCAACAGGGAGGGAGCGCCCCTCCCTGAGCGAAGCCTTACCTACCCCGCCGCCTGCGCATCAGGCTCCGCCGCCTCACTTCGATCACCTCTTCTGAGCTGCCGCTCAGAAGGATGTCTCGTGAAGCTCCGGAACCCTCGCGTCAGGCGGTCAGGACGGTGCCCGTCCTACGGCAAAAAATGCTCTCCTGCCGGGTCGCATTTTTTTCCTACCTCAGCATGCAATCTTTACGCCATCCAGGCGTTCAGATTGCATAGGGGCTCTGCCCCTCCGATGCGGAAATTCCTTCGGAAATTTCCACATCTACCCCGTCTGCCGCCGGTACTTCTTCGGCTTCATCGGAAGTGCTTTTTCTGCTTTCAGCGATCAGTTTATCGATGCTTTTTTTGTCCATACCGAAGAGAGCTTTCAACAACTTGTCAATGCTTTTTTCGTAGGTTTTGATCTCTTCATTTTTGCTGGCGAGATCAGTTTCCAGCGCGGAAATCTGCTCCGCAATCGAAAGAGTTTTTTTAGCCATTTTTGGTTTCCTCCATTTAAAGATGGCCGGAAAACCTGGCAGAAAAATGCCAGATAGTCCGGCAGTTTCTGTGATAAAAATATGGAAAAAATGATTGAAATGAAATTGGAAATAGATATGAGAATCAAAGATGATATAATAAGGTTTGCGGTCGATATTATCATCTCTGATGGTCGTATCGCGGAGCTGCAGATGTTACCAGCATCGGCAGCTCTTTTTCTAATTCGTCCGCGTCATTTTGCCATCGGTTCTACTTCTGTTTTTAGTATAGACTTGGGATCCTCCTGAAAGATATACTCAAAATATTTTTCGATATCAGCTGTGAGACGGTTCCAAATATGAGCAGATTTGTCAGCACTACAATTAGTGCAGACTATCTTTTCTGCATCCGTGATCAGTCTTTCTGGTACTTTAAAAATCTTATTGCAATTTTGAAATTCCGGCATGATGAAGTTGACCAAGGTTTCTTTTGTAAACGGCAAAACATAAGCCAGGGAAAGAACTACGGTAGTGTTTGTTGTATCCTTCAACGAATACAGATAAAGCATATGGTTTTTTCTGACAAAGACGTAACGAAAACCATCGGATTTTCCAATGTTTTTGGTTGTAACCAGTCCATCTCCGTTATTCAGGATCTCAATCAAATTGATAATATCTATATCGTTAATGCGGATCAGCTTTTCCGTAAAATCTCTAAGAGTATAAGAATGTAGATCTTCGTATCGGAGAGGATGCATATGCAGTATTTCTCCCAGAGTCAGGTTCCCATATTTATCTTCGAATTTTTCCAAATGATCTTCTGCTCCAGCAACAATTTTTTGAAAATCTTCCGCGGATATATTGGCAAACTGAGGAGATGCTTTTTTGATGGCTTCCAGTGCCTTCGGATCGGAAGCAACCTTCCGAAGATCAGAAATATTAAAATTTTTCATATAGAGATTCGTCCTTATTTTATTTGGTTATTCTAATTATTGCTCCATATGGTGGCTCATAATTTCTGACCGAAAAATAAACCGGATCCCCTTCTACCGGAATATTGAAAAAACCGATTTTGGGAGAGGCGAGATACTTTTCCGCGTTAAGAAGCGGACCATATGATCCATTTTCTCTTTGTGGCTGTACGATGTCTTTTTCCATGTCTGCGAATGTCGGAATCTTCTTTCTGCAGAGATCTGTAATGCTGCGGATGAAATCTTTGCTGTAGTCTTTTCCATACTTTGAATTCGTAAAGAAAACGGCATGAGGGATATTGTATCGGTCACCGTTCTGGACTTCGACTACGCCAGCATATTGACATTTTTTTGGATCAGCATTATCGAGTATCAGCCAGTTATTAGGGATAAGCAGCGTACCATTTTTCAGCTGAATTGCATGCATGCTTCCTGCGGATTCAAATGCTTCATCTTTTTGGAAAAAGAACGCCAAATTCCGGTAAGACGCGGCAGATTGTTTCCACTCTTCCTGCTGAAAACCGGAGCTTTCCTTTGCCATCGATACGGCTTCCTGGGCTCTGGATGCGCAGAATTTGAAGAGAGAGTGGCGGACGCTGTCAGGCAGATCCAGAAACTGCTGAATAAGAAACAGAATATATCGTCCATTCGTGGTTCCAGCATCTCGGGAGGCTTTCTCAAGCAGATCGTACTGTTCAGCTGACATGTCTAGAGACATACGCTTTCGCTTTTCCATTTACAATTCTCCTCACACTTCAATTACTATATACATAACTGTATACTTAACTATTCAGTTTGTCAAGCGAGTTATTTACGGATTTTTCAGCAGTGACTTTTACCTTTATTCCAATACCATTCCTACCACCCTTCCTCTCGGCAAGCTGCCGCGAACCAAGAGCGTACGCGGTCAGCAAAGACGCCTTGTTCCCTCCCGCCTTCCCAGCTCCCAGGCGGGAAAAGTTTGACAAAAAGTCCATGGCTGAATGAACTCTATTATCTCCTTTTCCTACTGGCATCCTGTTTAATCCATGCCTGCTTCCGTTTTCAAAATTCTTAATAATGCTTGTTGAGGAGACACCTTAGTACACGGCTGCTTGGATTTGCAAGGACGGAAAAATTTATCCGTTCCAAAAAGCGTCACGAATAAATTTTTCTCGGCGAGTGCCCTGCGGGCATCCTTGCAAAGCAGCATCCGCGCACTTAGGTGCTCAGTGTCAACAAGCAAAAAATCTTAAGAACCTTGAAAACTGAATAAAGCGGCTACGGATTCAGACAATGATGACAGGAGGATAAGAAAGATGACGATCGAAATCACATCAGCAACAATCATATCTCGATACAGAATTGAGATAACAGCAATCGACTGCTCGGAGGAAAATCTCCAGAAGATGGAGAGACTCAGAGAAGACAATTTTGAGAAAGAAATATACTACGTTTTTGATAAAACAGCTAATCCAAAAGCTTTATATGCAGCCAGAAATTGGCTTCAAAAGCAAAGCGCGACAGCAAAAGCTGGAAGCTGGGCAGACGCGCTGAATTCAATCGTAGGCATCGTGACAGACAGCTACGGCATCGGTAAGTACCGGGTGGTTGAGTAATCAGCCATCCGGATTTTTATATCCAAAAATAATTTTTCACAGGGCAGAATAGCCCGGAAAGGAGACAGTTATGTCTACAGAAGTAACATCCTTAAATTCTTTCATGGTATCCAGTAATCCGATGAAGTTAAAAAAGCAGATACTGGCATTTGTACAGCCGGTGCTTTCCAACTCAGTCAAAGAGCTTTCTTATCTTCAGTCCGGACGCATCGTCCGCAGGTGGAACAATCTCACTGTTACTTTCTCAGTTCCGTTGGATCAGGCAGATGCGGATCCTCAGGCTTCATTGGTGATAACGAAAAATCTACTGATCACATCCGGAATATCAGAAGATGAGCTTTACGAAGCTGCAATTCAGAACATTGATTCCGTCTGCACAATCAGGACGATGTCCGATACGCTTTCAGATCTGGGCGGTGTGGCAGTTGACGATGTACCGCCTATCTACGTCATCTCGAATAAATCGCGTGTCAGAGGCGCATCGATGATCCTTTCGGATCGGGTTCTGGATGAGCTGCATGAAAAATTAGGTAATCGATTTGCAATCTTACCCTCGTCAATTCATGAAGTGCTTGCTACCCCGGTTCAGAAAGGAGATGAAGCATATACAAGAGAATTGTTAAATATGGTCTGTGAAATCAATTCGACCCAGGTTGCGATGGAAGATCGTCTGGCAGACTGTGTATATATCGTAAATGGTAATGATATAGCTGTAATTCAGTAAAAACATTCAACCCAGGGGCATAACGCCTCTGGGGTTTTTTTATAAGAAGGGAGATCCTCGTTATGGATAATGCAACAATCATTTTGCATGAGCGACTGAAATTAATGAAAGAAGGAAAAATCGGGTCTACCGGTCGGATCCTCGAATTTACAGCAGAAGATGGTACAACAAAAAAGATCCCGGAACCGGAGCCTCTGTTGACATATGACGTTTGGAAACATAACGGATTCATCGTCAAGAGAGGAGAGCATGCCGCCGCAGTGATAGAGATCTGGATGCCGCGTCGAAAGAAAACATCCGATAAAAAGAAAACCGCAGAGAAGACGGATGATTCCTCAGCATCTACGGATAAAACAGAGATCAGCCCTGAAAAACAGGGCTTTTATAAAAAACGTGCATTTTTCTTTCGGATGTGTCAGGTGGAAAAACAGAATACTGGGGAGGGCAAACGATGAAGATAACAACTTATACCATGTATATGGATGAAGATAAACATCCGTATCTCGTCCAAGAGGCTAATCACGAATATACAGAAGAGCAGTTTAACAGCCCTCAAAAGATTTCCGAGATGCTAAATGCAGTTTTTCGCATGAAAGATTTGTCAGAGGAGTATGTATATATGATTTGCTTTGATAACAGGTACGTCCCAACTGCTGTTTTTGAACTGTCTCATGGATCGGCCACTATGTCGTTGGTCGGAATAAGAGAAGTCTTTCAGCGAGCGGTGTTATCAGGGGCGTTGTCCTTTGCCATTGCGCATAACCATCCATCTGGATGGGTTTTCCCGTCGGATGAAGATATATCCATCTTTGGAAAGCTAAGAGAAGCCGGAGATCTCATGGGGATCCCGCTGACTGATTTTATGATCATCGGACGGTGTGGATACTATTCCTTCAGAAATGAAGGACACTACAGCAACTGATCCTATCAAAAGCCTGTAATTGAAATTACAATTACGGGCTTTTCCTGTCTTATCTAGGAAAATATTTTTTAAAAATCAACCATTTTATTTATGAGAGATCTTATTCCGCCATTTTATTGGCGGTGAGAATTGACCATTAATAGCTGGGGAACCGCATAAACACAGCATTTTTGTTAAGAACGGAAAATAAAAACTGCTGGTTTTTAAGCTATTAACAAACATGAATTAAATGGGAGATTAGCTATATGCCAAGAAAAAGCAGACAGGAGTATCAGGAGACATTGCAGTACGTAAAAGAATCGTTTACTGCAGGTGTATCATACTGGGGAATAGATAAGGTTACAGTCGGATGTATAGGCATTAGAAGTGTGGATGTAGAACAGCTTATGAAGAAAAACCAAGATCTGCCAGATACACAGTGCAAGGTAACAGCAGGACCTGAAGATCATTCTATACTCAGCGGTATTGCATCAATCCGGATATGTCAGCATGGTTATGCTTTGTATGCAGGAAGAAGTGCAGTTAGTACATATGCCATTATTGATCTTGTATCTGATGAGAAAGTTAATGTCAGAACACAAAGTGTAGAAGCTATAATGGAACATCTGAACAGAGTTAAAGATAGTGTAGTACATAAATTTTCTATCGATCTCATTATTGATGAAGCAATTATAAGATCGATAGAGATAGCTTACACGACAATAAGCGATATGATACCGATATGGTCAAGGTATTTGGTTATGAAAGGCTTCTACAGAAGAGGAAAGAGTATGGGATTTGACAAACCTTCCAAGACAATAGCCTCTGACACATATGGAGACGGAGTATCGTCGATTCTTGTTAAAAATAAGAGAGCTGTAAAAACGGGGTTATCGTATGTGTTTTATGATAAAACAAGGGAGATGATTGACAAGAAAGAGATCCTTGAATTTCCTGCACCAGATTCAAGGATATACAGATTTGAAGCAAAGATCTCAGGATCAGATGTCAAAAAGTATCTTAGAACAAATAAATTGAAGGAAATTGCAGATACAAATATTTTGGACTATGTATATCTGCTGATTAATAACATGGCAGATGCTTATAGAAGGCAGTTTTTAACGTCTGTATCTGCGGCGAAGCGCCGTTTGCGGAAGTCTTCTCATAAACAGGAGCAGATGTTAAGAAGTCATACGGCTGTTCTGAAAGAGGTTGTAGACATTGAAGGCGATGTGATTAAAGCTGAAGAACTGCCAATCATTGACCAAGAATCATTTTTATATTGTTCAGTAGGGAAAGATCATGGCACAAGACTCATATGGAAATATATTGATAATATAGCAGGATCTTATCTGACAGAAATGTATGGATGGATAGTGGAAGACGTTATTAATGACATGCTTGATGCATATTATTACAACAGGGTAGAAGGACTTGGATGCCATCCTGGAAGTGCAGATGATGATATAAACATAAATCATTTTTGTTATAACAATGTTGATCAGAATAAAATGAGGGAGTACTTCAGATATCTCATCCGAAAGAACAAACCTAGATATACATATATGGTAAATATTGTAAACACTCCAATAGTATCATAACTTAAAAGATATGAGTCGGATATGCTCATGATGATGAGACTTCCCGGTTGGTATATGCAAATCTTATTATCATATGTATGAAAATGACATTGCAAACACAAAAAGAGACTGATGCAAGTTCGGGTGCACCTGCCGAAGCAGGTGGAGTCCAGAAGGTATCGCATTAGTCTCTTTCGATGACACGTTCAAACCAGTGGCGAGTAGCGATAAGGCCCCTCTCCTTTACGTCCTGGACGGACTGGAATCCAACGCGTTATCTTATAATCAGAAGATAGCACAGAGTGAAAAAAATATCAATAATTGTCAAAGTAGGGTATGCTGCAAGGCATACCTATTTTGATGCGGATTTTTGCAAGAATAGAGTTTCAAAACAGAGATTTCTACATATCGCAGGTCGTGTCATCGTATACAAATTTTTTTGCAACAGCTGGTGAAAAGCCGAAGAAAAAGTTATATAATAGACGTAACGGTTATATATACATTATTTCCGCGTGTATTAGAGATGGTGTAGAAGCAAAATAACGTTATAATATAAACGGTTGTCTATTTTATAACTATTTTGGAGGCGTTTATGAATCTTACCTACGGATATTGTCGAATCTCAACAGCAAAACAGAACATAGACAGACAGGAACGGAATATCCTCCGAGCATATCCGAACGCAAAGATCATCCGGGAGGTCTATACAGGAACGACAACGGACCGTCCGGAATTCGATAAGCTGCTGAAGCGGATCCGGCCCGGCGATACCATTATCTTTGATTCTGTGTCCCGTATGTCCAGGAATGCGGAAGAAGGGTATGAGCTGTACGAGAAGCTTTACAATGAAGATGTCAATCTGATCTTCCTGAAAGAGCCGACGATCAATACCGATACATATCGGCAGGCATTGAGGACAGCAGTTCCGATGACCGGAACAGCTGTAGACAAGATCCTTTCCGGCGTGAACGAATTCCTGAAGGAGCTGGAGAAGAATCAAATCCGTGTTGCGTTTGACCAGGCACAGAAGGAGATTGATGATCTGCACCAGAGAACCCGGGAGGGCATTGAGACTGCCCGTAGGAACGGGAAACAGATCGGAAGGCCCATTGGTGCAACCGTAACGGTGAAAAAGGCTGCCAAGATCAAAGATCAGATCCGCAAGTACTCTAAGGATTTTGACGGCACGCTGAAAGATACGGAAGTTATGAAACTGATTGGCAATGTGTCAAGAGTGACGTACTATAAATATAAAAAGGAACTTCGCAACTATATTGAAACGACGAAGGCGAGTTAATCCTAAGAGAGAATATTGTGTGCCGGCAGTAAGGCCATACACAGAACGGAGCATATTATGACAGATGCAGAGCAGCGCGAAGCCGCAAGACAATTTGTAAATAGATGGAGAAATGGTGGCGATGAAAAACAGGATTGTCATTCCTACTGGATCCAGCTTCTCCAAAATGTTCTCGGTGTAAATGATGTTACTGACTATATCCAATTTGAAAAACCAGTGAAATTGCCGGAAGGTGATGGAAAAATCCATACCAGATACATAGACGGATATATTCCAGCCGTAAAAGCCCTGATCGAGCAAAAAGGGTCTGTGCATCCTCTTGATGAGAAAGAGCATCAGTCTGGCGGAGAAATGCTGACGCCATATGAACAGGCTAAGCGTTATAATGACAATCTCCCTTTGTCAGAGAAGGCCAGATGGATTGTCACTTGTAATTTCCTGAATATCTGGATTTATGATATGGAAGCATCTGTCCCCGAACCAACCAAGGTTGACTTGCTTGATTTGCAGACCAAATATGCTCTTCTTGATTTTTTGGTGAAAAAGGATGTTAAAGAGATCTCACATGAGATGGAGATTTCTATAAAGGCCGGAGATATCGTAGGCAAGCTATATGATGCATTAATCAAGCAATATAAAGATCCTACGAATGAACATTCTTTAAAAAGTCTGAATGCATTGTGCGTACGTCTTGTTTTTTGCCTGTATGCGGAAGATGCCGGAATCTTTGGCGCACGGGCGATGTTCCATGATTATCTCCAGAGCTTCCGGACCGAGAGAATGAGAAATGCGTTAATTGATCTATTCCGCGTACTGGATCAAAAGCCGGAGGATAGAGATCCCTATCTTGAGCCGGAGCTTGCTGCATTTCCATATGTCAACGGTGGTCTTTTCAGAGATGAAAACATTGAAATTCCAATGTTTACGGATGAGATCCGCGAACTACTTCTCAGAGAAGCAAGCGAGAACTTCGACTGGTCTGACATCAGCCCGACCATCTTCGGGGCGGTATTTGAATCAACGCTGAATCCGGAAACACGCCGCTCCGGTGGAATGCATTACACCTCCATTGAGAATATTCACAAGGTGATAGATCCTTTATTTTTGGATGATCTAAAGAAAGAACTGTCCGACATAGAACAGATGACCGTTACCAGAACCAGAAAGCAGCATTTGGAAAATTTCCAGAAGAAGCTTGCGTCTCTCGAATTTTTGGATCCCGCAGCCGGAAGTGGAAACTTCCTCACGGAAACGTATCTTTCGCTCAGGCGTCTGGAAAACCAGACAATCCGTGACCTGCAGGGTGGGCAAATGGTTATTGGTGAGGTGATGAATCCTATCCAGGTCTCTATCAGCCAGTTTCACGGTATTGAAATTAATGATTTCGCAGTCACGGTTGCAAAGACAGCCCTTTGGATCGCTGAGAGCCAGATGATGAAGGAGACCGAAAGCATCCTGTATAATCAACATCTAGAATTTCTCCCTTTGAAAACAAATGCGAATATCGTTGAAGGAAATGCTCTTCGAATTGACTGGAATGATGTAATTCCGGCAGACAAGCTAGACTATATTATGGGAAACCCACCTTTTGTCGGAAAGAAGGAACAAACAAAAACACAGAAAGAAGAAGTGTTTGATACCTTTAATCATAACAAAGGCGTTGGTGTACTCGATTATGTTTCGTGTTGGTATATGAAATCAGCACAATTTATATCCAATACAAAAATAAAATGCGCTTTTGTATCAACTAATAGTATTACACAAGGTGAGCAAGCCCCAATATTATGGCCTCTGTTACGTTCTGAAGGAATAGATATTTTTTT
>NZ_JBQKFT010000027.1:0-24831 GCF_052119185.1 Bilifractor sp. LCP19S3_H10 | reverse complement strand
CCGCCGGGCGCACCAACGAGATAAAACACGCTGCGCGAGTTTTATCTCGCTATCGCGACGCTCGCCGCACACGAATACTTCGCATTCGGCTGCGGCTCACTGTTCGCGTAAAAAAAGGCGGTCCCATCACACCCGGATCACGGGCAGTGATGTGGACCGTCTTTTTGGACTGTTTTCTCCACCGGTCTTTACCGGAAGAGAAAACAGATAATATAATCAGCGGATTTCGGCCTTTTCCAGCAGTTCCGGAATCTTGTCCTCCCATCCGAGCGACATGATGTGAACGCCCTGACAGTAAGGTCTGCACTCCCGGATAATCCGGGCAGCGATTTCAACGCCGGTGATTCCGGCTTTCGTCTTCTCCTTGTCTGCTCTGAGCTCATCCAGCATGGAATCCGGAACAGAAATTCCCGCGACATTGTTGTTCATGAATTTGCACATGCCGACAGATTTCGGAATGATGATGCCGAGCATCACCGGCTTGCCGAACTGTTTTGCCTGTTCCATGAATTTGATAAACTTCTCCGGCTCAAAGACAGCCTGCGTCTGGAAATATTCCGCGCCCGCCGCTACCTTTCGCTCCATTTTCATGAGCTGTGCGTCTACGGAGTCGCTGCACGGAGACACAACGGCACCCTTGGCGAATTTCGGCGGTTCACCGACGAGATCATTCCCTCCGAGATCCCTGCCCTGCTCCAGCAGGCACATGGTGTGCAGAAGGGAAACGGAATCCAGATCGAATACCGGCTTCGCGTCCGGATGATCGCCGAGCTTCGTGTGGTCTCCGGTGAGCGCAAGCACATTGTCGATGCCGAAGAGCGCGGCGCTCAGAAGATCCGACTCCAGAGCGATCCGGTTCCTGTCACGGCAGGCGAGCTGGAAAATCGGATTGAGCCCCGCATCCTTCAGCGTCTTACACACGGCCAGAGAACCGATCCGCATGACAGAGGACTGGCAGTCCGTTACGTTGATCGCGTCGACTTTGCTCAAATATTTCTTTGCACTCTCCACCAGTTCATCGATGTGAAATCCCTTTGGCGGGCCGACCTCGGCAGATACTACAAATTCGCCCTGTTTAAACAACTCTGTAATTTTCATAATTGTCTCTCCTGATATTCGTGATCTATGGCAGATTTTCAGCATTCCGGCCCCGGGAACTGTATTGCACGGTATCTCAGGTCCGGAAGCCGAATTGCTTTCATTTATGATTCTTTACATTCTCTGGTTGCTTCATCAGTTGCAAAATTGTGCAGCTGGGTCGGGCAGCGCATGGCGTCGAGCCGCCCAAGGGCTTTCAGCCGTCTGTATATGCGCTCCCATCCGCATTCCATCTCGGGATCTACTTCACACATACCGTTCCGGGCACCGCCGCACTGACCGTTCACAAGGCTCTTGGAGCATGCGGTGATCGGGCAGATTCCTCCTGTCAGATTCAGATAGCAGGTCCCGCACTGTCCGCAGTCTGTCTCAAGAGGGGTGACGCCCTGATAACCCGGAAGCCGTATCGTATCGCAGGCGGCATATACCGGCTTGTTCCGGTAGAGATCCGCAACCGTCTGCACGCCGACTCCGCATGAGAATACCAGAATCGAGTCAGCCGCCTCAATTTCAGCCGCGTGGTTCTTCAGCTGAAGCTTCAGGTTGTCCGGATTGCAGATATAATCTGTTGTGACGATACCGGTCACTCTCCCGCTCTCTGCAAGAGATTTCTCAAGCGCATCTGCTTCCTTCTCGGGGAAGCGTACCTCCATGCATCCGTGACAGTTAATGATGAATGCCTTACCGGTCACGAGGGAATCGATGGTATCTTTTGATTTTAACTCAGTAATCAGCACTTTACTTCACCTCCCTGATCATGGCTTTTCCTTTTCTGATCTTGGTGACCAGAGGAATCTTGGAGGAGCAGATATACTGGCAGCAGCCGCACTCAAAGCAGTCTCTGATATTTTCTGCAAGAAGAGCCTTCGCGTCGCCCTCATCCACATATTTTGCGAAATTCAGCGGTGCAAGCTCCATAGGACATACATCCACACAGCGTCCGCAGCGGATGCAGGCTTCTTCTTCACTGTGCTGTGTATCGACAGCGATGATACCATTGGACCCCTTGATCACAGGAACGTTCGTATCGGAAATCGCGAATCCCATCATCGGGCCGCCCATCTTGATGGTGATATCGTCTCCTGTCGTGCCTCCACAGTAGTCAATGATATCCTGCACATTCGTACCGATTCTGACCATGAAATTTCCGGGATGAACCATATGCTCTCCAGATACGGTCACCGCCCGTTCCACCAGCGGCATACCGGTCCGGATGGCATCAGCGATCGCCTTCGCTGTGCTGACGTTGTCCACGACAGCGCCGACATCCGCGGGAAGGCCGCCGCTCGGAACCATTCGTCCCATCACGTTTTTAATGAGCATCTTTTCGGCACCCTGCGGATATTTCGTTTTTACGCACCGTACCTCGATGTTCTTAATATCCTTCACCTTTGACTGAAGCAGGGCTACAGCGTCCGGTTTGTTGTCTTCTATAACGATGTATCCCTTCGGCGCATTCACCGCCTTCATAATCGCCTGCAGTCCGAAAATGACAGCGTCCGGATACTCAAGAAGAACTCGGTGATCCGCGGTGAGAACCGGCTCGCACTCACATCCGTTCAGAAGGACCGCGTCAATCGGCTTGTTCGGCTTGAGCTTCACATAGGTCGGGAAGCCGGCGCCGCCCATTCCGGTGATGCCCTTCTCCTTTACGATTTCAATGATCTCATCCGGTGTGAGATCCTCCAGCTTTCCGGCGGGTTTCACAGATGCGTCCGGAGTGTCCTTGCCGTCAGACCGGATCACAATCGACATCACGCCCGGTCCCTTGTTCGGATGGGTATGCGGCTCGATGGCAGTAACGGTTCCGCTCACACTGGAGTGAATGCAGCAGCTGATGAATCCATCCTGTTCCGCAATCTTCTGTCCGACGTTTACGTGATCTCCCACTTTTACAATCGGAACCGCTGGCTTTCCAACATGCATGGACAAGGGAATAATTACCTGTTCCGGCTCCGGGAATTTCGCGAGCGGAATATCCTCGGTAATTTCCTTGCGTTCGCTCGGATGGACACCTCCGTAATAACCGGAGAATCTTCTCTCCCGGAGATTTTTTACATAGTCATTGATTTCCCTGTGGCTGATTCTGGAATAATCACGGAACTGCACAGGCTGCGCAAGGAATTCCTCCAGCCTGCCCTGTGCCTTCAGTCTGTCATAAATTCTCTGCCATGCGCAGTCCTTCTGCGGGTCGACTTCGCACTTTCCGTCTTTTGCACCTCCGCACTGGCCGTTTAAAAGGCTCTTGGAACAGTCAACAATCGGACAAATACCTCCGGTAAGGTTCAGATAACACTGCGAACACGCACCGCAGGTCTTCTTCGTCAGGGCCATACCATGATATCCGGTATAGTTCAGTGAATCTGCCGCGGCAAGTACGGGTTTAACCTCCATATTCGCGACTGTCTGAATACCAAGACCGCAGGCTACAACCGCAATATGGTCAGTTCCCTCCGGGATCATATCCGGCAGACGCTCTTCTGTCCGGACCTGATTGCAGAGGAAGTCAACCTTTGCGATGCCTGTGACCCTTTTGCCCTGTGCCTCCGCAAGCTTCGCGAATTCGTCCGCATCCGGCTCGTTCAGGGTGTCGAATTCCTTGAAGCATTTGTTACAGGCGACAACGAAGATATTGTCTCTGTCTTTGAGAAGAGTGTTCAATTCTTCGCTGTCTTTCAACGCATACTTGGTATAATTCACCATGTTTCTCCTTTCTGAAATATTTGATTGTCCTGACCATCTATGTCCACTTCCGTGAAATTTCGGATTCTCCGCAATCCTACCGTTTCCATAATCTCGGTTATCCGTTTCATACGCCTAAATAACCAGGACTTGTGTCTATTTTAGCATATTTTTTATCCGAATTCTCTATCTTTTTTGGAAATTACAGACAAATAATTCTGTCAACAGAACGCGGTCTGTGCCGCACAGCTTCTTCATGCCTGCACGTAAAAAAGCAGAATGCTGCCGGGTGTCTTATCCGTATTACCGGAAGCTGCTTCGTACCTGCACGCAAACGAGATAAAACACGCTGCGCGAGTTTTATCTCGCTATCGCGACGCTCGCATAAAAAACAGGGCAGGGATTCACAGCCGCGCGAAAAGCGTGCCGTGAAATCTCTGCCCTGTCGGGTTTGGTTCACTGCTTGTGGATATTTCTTGTGGCAACGACATCGATACCCGTTCCACAGACGTCCGGGATGACGACATCTCCGATCTTTACGGGAGCTGAAATGCAGACGCGGTTGATGACGTCCATGCATTCAAAAATCATGTCCTTCGGAATGTTTCCCTTCGTCTTCACCGAACAGCGCTCTTTGTCGCCGCCTGTCACCGCAACGGTTGAGGTTACGGTTCTCTCCGGGTGAATGACCTCTTTTCTCGCGTACCGGTCTCCGATTTTGCAGCTGTTTCCGGTTACGCTCTTTATTTCTTCCCCTTCAAATTCTACTGTGATCTGGCAGCCCATGGGGCAGCCGATACAGGTCAGATCTCTTTTCTGCATCATACTCCGTGCCTCCTTCATATGGTCTGCCGGCGTGCGGCACTGTCCGCGGCTGCGGATGTCGCATTTGCGTGGCTAATCGTTTTCTCTTCCGAAGCTTTCTTCATCGGTTCCGGCGTATCGTCCTCTTCGATTTTTATTGTGATGGTGCGCAGGTCCGGCTTTTCCAGAAGCTTTTTCTTCTGAAGAATGATTTGTTCCATCTCTCCGGGCGCCATGATTTTCTTCTTCTGATGCTGAACCCGCTCGTCATCAAAATAAACGCTCACATAGGCCTGACGATAAACCGCTCCGACCCGGAAGCGGACTGTCAGCAGATCATCCATCCGATCCGTGTGAATCGTTGACGGAACGGTATACCGGACTCCGCCGGCAGCGACAAGCCGAATAGGTGACTGTTCCCCTGATGCCTCAGCGCATCCGCTCTGCACATATCTGGCAGCAGCTTCACCTGCCCTGCCTGCCTCTTCTGATACGTAATCAACCAGATCATGAACATGGAGGACATTCCCGCAGGCAAATACACCGGGAATGTTCGTCTCCATGATTTCATTGACAAACGGTCCCTTCGTGACCGGATTCATCTCCACTCCGCAGCCTGCGGAAAGTTCGTTCTCCGGGATTAAGCCGGTGGACAGAAGAAGCGTGTCGCAGGTATACCGTTCTTCCGTACCCGGAATCGGTTTCATGTCCTTTCCCACCTTTGCAATCGTAACCGCCTTCACGCGGTCCTTTCCTTCAATGTCCACCACGGTGTGTGAAAGCTTCAGCGGAATTCCAAAGTCATCCAGGCACTGCACGATATTTCTCTTGAGGCCTCCGGAGTAAGGCATCAGCTCCGCGACAACCTTGACGGTTGCCCCTTCAAGAGTCATTCTGCGCGCCATGATCAGCCCGATATCGCCGGATCCCAGGATGACGACCTCATGTCCCGGCATGTAACCCTCGATATTCACCAGGCGCTGTGCCGTACCTGCGCTGTAGATGCCGGCAGGCCGGTATCCCGGTATGTTCAGAGCACCTCTTGGTCTCTCCCTGCATCCCATAGCGAGAATCACGGCACCCGCCTGAATCCGGAACATCCCGTCAGTCCGATTCATCGCGGTCACAACCTTATCCCGGGAGATGTCCATCACCATCGTATCGAGTCTGTACTCGATACCCAAATCATATACCTGCTGAATAAAGCGGTCTGCATATTCCGGACCGGTCAGCTCCTCCTTGAAGGTATGAAGCCCGAATCCGTTGTGGATGCACTGATTCAGAATTCCTCCGAGTTCCTTATCTCTTTCCAGGATCAGAATCCTCCGGGTTCCGCCTTTTCGGGCCGCAATAGCCGCCGCAAGGCCGGCGGGACCGCCGCCGACAATCACAATATCATAAGACATCATCTCATTTGCCTCCATCATTCTTCCTCCCCGCTATGCTCTTTCGTGCGGCCGATAACCAGTCTGGAATTGCCCCCGCTCTTGGTGATTTTCTCATAGGGAAGTCCAAGCTCCCGATGAAGGATCTCCATGGTACGTGGAGAACAGAATCCTGCCTGACAGCGTCCCATGCCTGCTCTTGTTCTGCGCTTGACGCCGTCCAGGGAGCGGGCGCCGAGCGGGCGGTGGATCGCGTCCAGAATTTCTCCCTCGGTCACGGATTCGCATCGGCAGATAATTCTTCCGTATGCGGGATTTTTTCGAATCAGCTCGTTTCTCTCCTCAAAGGAAAGAGAGGCAGGATTCAGAATTCCCTTTCGGGTTCCGGTCCAGTTCTCCTTCCGCTCCGGTTTCATCTTCTCTTCCAGCAGCTGTCTTACATATTCACCAATCGCGGGACTCGAGGACAGGCCGGGGGATTCAATTCCCGCACAGTCGATAAAATGAGGCGCATCCTCTACCTCTCCGATAATGAAATCATGGCCGTCTTCATGAGCCCTGAGTCCGGCAAAGGAAGTGATCACCTGGCGCATAGGTATATTTTTCACACTCTTCGCGGCTTTTTCTATGATTTCGTTCAGGCTGTCCGCCGTTGTATTTGTGCCTTCTTTGTTCCCGATGTCCTGTGCATTCGGTCCGATCAGCAGGTTGCCGTGAATCGTGGGCGTTACCAGAACACCCTTCCCCATTTTCCCCGGCTGTGCAAACACCGTGTGGGACACATGATTTCCGGCTGCATGGTCAAGCAGGCAGTAGCTGCCGCGTCTCGGGGTGATATGTATTTTCCTGGCGCTTACCATATTGTGGAAGACATCTGCATAGACGCCGGCCGCGTTGACGATATACCTGGTTCGATATTCTCCGTTGCAGGTGCGGATCTTCCAGATTCTCTCTCCGTCCGGCTTCAGGTTATCCGCTTCGATTTTTTCCACCTCAGTATTGAAGAAAAAGTCGACGCCGTTGACGTTTGCGTTTTCCGCCATCGCGATATTCAGAAGAAACGGGCAGACAATTCCGCTTGTTTTTGCATGGAACGCGCCTACCACATCGTCCGCGAGATTCGGCTCGATGGCGAGAGCTTCCTCTCTGTTCAGGATTTCCATGCTGTCGGCGCTGAGGCCGTTGGCAATTCCCCGGTCATACAGCTCCTGAAGTCCTCCCAGCTCTTCCGGGTCCGTGCAGACCACAAGGGCACCGTTTCTGCGGAACGGCACATCAAGATCAGCGGCAATCTTATCCATCATTTCGTTACCGCGAACATTCAGCTTAGCCATCATACTTCCTGTCGCCGCATCAAAACCGGCATGCACAATCGCACTGTTGGCCTTTGTTGTGCCGCAGCAGACATCTTCTTCCTTTTCCAGCACACAGATATTGAGTCTGTACCTGGAAAGCTCCCGGGCAATCGCGCATCCGCTCACTCCCGCTCCTATAATGATCACATCATACAGCATCGTACATTTAACCTCCTGATTTCTGGACTTCTGACCTGCAGGGACCCCCGCAGGCAGCAGGGAAAAAAGCTTTATGAATTTCCCCCTGCAATCGTGACGCTTGCCGCATCAGGCCGCCTCACATCCGGATGCGGCCTGCGTCTCGCGCAAAAAAAGAGTCAGCACATAAACAGTACGACGTACTGTTCAGCGACTGACTCATTGTTCTCCAGCTGCAATATTAGATTTGACTGTTCCCTCTCCCGGAATTCATCAGGCTCTTCCAACACGAATGCCACGCTGCAGGCGGTGCCTTGTCCTCTGAAGTCCGGAACTGATTGTATTGTAACACATCTTTCAGCGTTTGTGTGTTATTTATCCGTTAATTTTTTTTACCTTGCAGCGGGAAATGCTGAGGATGTTGCTTTTCTTCTTATTATTTCGTATACTGTCTGTATTGCGCAGACGTCGTGACAGTGAGATAACCCGTGAAACACGGTTGAATCGGTCGGAAAAGCCAAAGATTTCAGAGCCAGCAGCTGATGAAAATGTTTTGTCAGCTGCCCACAACCTGAAGCGGGTGGGTTTCCGCCTGCAACAAACGAAAGGATTTTATTTATGAAAATTGCAGTTACTTATGATAACGGAAATATCTTCCAGCATTTTGGAAGAACAGAGAATTTCAAGATTTATACCGTTGAGGACGGACGGATCGTGTCGAGCGAGGTGATTGGAGCCGGCGGAATCGGACATGAGGCGCTCGCAGGACTGCTTGCAGACCTTGGCGCAGATACGGTTATCTGCGGCGGAATCGGCGGCGGTGCCCAGTCGGCTCTTCAGTCCGCGGGGCTGCAGATTGTCTCCGGCGCACAGGGTGATACGGATGAGGCAGTTCAGGCATTTCTCGCCGGTAAGCTTTCTTCAGAGGGAGTGAACTGTGAGCATCACCATGGATCCGAAAGTCACGGCGGATGCTGCGGAGACAGCGAAGACGGATGCTGTGGTGACAATGAAGACGGATGCGCCGGCGGCTGCTGCGGCGGCGATGAGGAAGAAGGCTGCGGCGGATGCTGTGGAGGCGGCTGTCATGAAATGAAGGTGATCCTGGAGGGTAAAAACGCCGGAAAGACGGTGAAGACGCATTACGAAGGCACCTTCAACAACGGGACGGTCTTTGACTCATCGTACGACCGGGGAGAACCGCTGGAGTTTGTCTGTGGAACGGGCATGATGATCCCGGGCTTTGACAAGGCGGTCGTAGATATGAATGTCGGAGATATTGTAAATATTCATCTCACTCCGGACGAAGCTTACGGCGAACGCGATCCAAGAGCGATTTTCACGGTAGAGATCAACCAGATGGAGGGTGCCGCCGGTCTGAAGACAGGCGACCATGTATACCTCTCAAACGCTATGGGACAGCCGTTCCCGGTTGTCGTCACTGCAAAGGATGACAGAACAATCACTTTCGACGCCAACCATGAGATGGCTGGAAAGGAGCTCAATTTCAAGATCGAGCTTGTCTCCGTGGAAGCATGATCGGGACCTAAAAGCTGATAACCCTGCCCCGGCTGTTTTCTGTATATGACTGCCCGGGGCGGACACGGATTCGACGCCCTTTTCCCTGATGTATGTACAGCTAGCTGCATCTGACGAATCAGGACAGCTGGACAGACACCGGCCATTTCAGCCGGCAATAAAATACCTCCTTTCAGAGTCTGATTTTCCTATCAGAGCCTGTGAGGGAGGATTTTTTTTACGCGAACAGTGAGCCGCAGCCGAATGCGAAGTATTCGTGTGCGGCGAGCGTCGCAATAACGAGATAAAACTAGCGCAGCGTGTTTTATCTCGTTTTGCTGCGGGGCTCAGGGGTCATCTCTACCGGCGTTCTTCTGTGCTCTCACGTTTGTTTGGATGGCCTTTCCAATATAATGGTGCCCCGCGCGCGGGATAACAGGGGTATAATGAGAAAGTAACCCTGAATCATTCCGGGCAGGATCTGTCCGTCAGGGAAATCCGCACCATCTGCAGGCTGCCGGATTTCGGAAAGGATATCTATTATGGATTTGAAATTGGATCAGATATACGACAGGCTCTATCAGAGTGCCTTCGGACTTGGAATCCGGATTTTACCGGGAAAGGGCCCTCAGGTGGTCTCGGGAGCCCATGCCTTGAATTGTATCAATGAAATACTGGAAAAAGAAGGAAAATTACATCCGATGATTGTCACGGGGCCGAGAATTGTAAAAAGCGATTTTTTCGTAAACGCGTGTAAAAAGCTGAAGGAATATTCGCTCTTCTCCGATGTCCGTCCGGATCCGGATACGATAACAGTGGAAAAGATCGTTGCCATGTATACACAGGAGCGGTGTGACTGCTTTGTGGCAATTGGCGGTGGATCAAACATGGACGCGGCGAAGGCAGCTTCTGCCCGGATCGCCAGACCGGACAGGTCGCTGCAGGAGATGGGCGGAACTCTGAAGGTTCGCAGGAAGACGCCTCTCTTCCTTGCGGTACCGACGACTGCAGGCACCGGTTCCGAATGCACAGTCGCCGCCGTTATTACCGACGCGGAGACACATCATAAGTATTCGATCAACGATTTTGTCCTATGTCCGGACTATGCGATTCTCGACCCGGTCCTGACTGTCTCTCTTCCGCCGTTTCTGACCGCCACAACGGGAATGGACGCTCTGACGCATGCGGTTGAGGCATACCTCAACCGGCCTTATCACCGCCGGGAGACACCCGGACAATGTCGAGAAGCTGTCAGAGCGATTTTTCGTTATCTTCCTGAAGCGTTTAAAACACCGGACAATCTGAAGGCACGTCAGGAAATGCTTTTTGCCTCTTTCAAGGCCGGACTGGCTTTCACCACCGCCTGTGTGGGGAACGTACACGCGGCGGCGCACACCATCGGCGGCCTGTATCATGTTCCGCACGGGCTCGCCAACGCGGTCCTTCTGCCCATCGTTCTCGAGGATTACGGAAAAAAAGTGGAACGGCCGCTCGCAGATCTCGCCAGATTTGCTCATATTGCGGCAGGCACGGACAGTGAATGCGCTGCTGTCTTTATTCAGAAAATCCGCGACATGAACCGGACGTTTGGCATTCCGGATCACATTGAGAAAATCTCCGAAGATGACCTGGATCAGATGGCCTCGTGGGCAGTTCAGGAAGCCAATCCTCTGTATCCGGTTCCGGTTATTTATGACCGGGAGCATTTCAAGAGGATTCTCCGCAGAGCCGGCCAGCTTTCCTGAACATTATGGCTGTTTTCTAGTCTCACAGTCTTCCAGATGATCGTTTACGATTCCGACAGCCTGAAGAAAAGAATATGTGATGACAGGCCCTACATACGAAAGTCCCCGCTTCTTCATGTCGCGGCTCATCTGCCGGGAAAGCCCGGAGACCGCGGGGATCTCCTCCGGGGTTTTCCAGTGCCCGTCCCGTGGTCTGCCATCCGTAAAGCTCCACAGATACGCGTCAAAGGAGCCGAATTCCTCACGGATCTTCTGAACCGCTGCAGCATTCCGGCGCACACTGAAGATCTTGCTTCTGTTCCGAATCAGTCCCTCATCAGCCATAAGGCCTTCCAGTTCAGCATCGGACATTGCTGCACAGGCGTCTATCTCAAAGTTGTGGAAGGCCTTCTGATAGAAGGCCCTTTTGTGAATGATCGTCTTCCAGGATAATCCGACGCTTGCGCCCTCGAGGCAGAGCATTTCGAATTCAAAGCGGTCATCATGCCTGATTCTGCACCATTCCCTGTCATGGTATTCCATCAGAATCGGATCATCTCTGAAATATTCTGTACATCTGCTGCTCACTGCGATTCCTCACTTTCTTCGGATGATTCGGACAATCTGAATGATTGCCGTCGGTATCAGTGCCAGAACGCCGATGGTCACGATATGTTTGCTGTTCAGGGCTGATACCGAAAACAGGCGCCTGCCCACAGGGGTGACGGAAACAAGAATCACCAGAACCAGTCCGAGCAGGAACGCGCCGAGACTGTATGGATTCTTCCGGAATCCGAGGCGGACCAGGCTTTTTTCTCCGCGGCAATTAAAGCCGTGAAGCAGCCGCGAGCAGGTCAGCGTCAGAAACGCAAGCGAGCATGCCATGGCAGGGGATTCTCCAAGGCCGATATGATAGGCGATGATAACAGCCACGGAAATCAATCCTCCCTGAAAAATCATCCGCAGCGCAAAGTTGCGGTCCATGATTCCAGCCTTCGGGTCTCTGGGCTTTTTCTTCAAAACATCGTCTGAGCCGGGCTCCATTCCGATCGCCAGCGCCGGAAGTGAATCTGTCACCAGATTAATGAACAGAAGCTGTACCGGCTGGAACGGAATCGGAAGCGCCAGAAGCGAGGTAACCAGAACGGTGATAATTGCCGAAAGATTGCCGGACAGCAGATAGAGAACGGCGTTACGGATATTTGTGTAGATGGTCCGGCCGTTCGCCACTGCCTTGATTATCGTCGCAAAATTGTCATCTTCCAGAATCATGGATGCCGCATCCTTGGACACTTCCGTTCCCGTGATGCCCATTGCGACTCCGATATCTGCCTTCTTCAGAGCCGGTGCGTCGTTTACACCGTCTCCGGTCATGGAAACGATTTTCCCCTTTTTCTGCCATGCATCGACAATCCGGATTTTATTCTCCGGAGATACTCTGGCATAGACGGATATTTTTTCGATTTTTCCGCTGAGCTCTTCATCCGACATTTCATCCAGCTCCATGCCGGTTACCGCGAGATCCCCCTCCTGGAAGATGCCGATCTGCTTCGCAATCGCGGTCGCTGTGATCTTATGATCTCCGGTGATCATCACAGTTCGGATTCCTGCTTCTTTTGCATGCTGTACGGCCTGAATAGACTCCTCTCGCGGTGGGTCCATCTCAGAAATCAGTCCAAGGAAGGTGAAGTGATACTCTGTCTCCGGTGTAAGCTCCTCTTCGGACTCCCTGTACGCAAATGCCAGAACACGCAGACCGTTTTCCGAGAACTTCCGATTCTGCTCTGTGATATTCTTCCGGTCTTCCGCGGTAATCGGCCGGATCTCTTCATCACTGACCCGGATGCTGTCACAGCGGTCAAGCAGCACATCTACGGCGCCTTTGGTGAAGATGGTAGACACACCGTGAATCCGGTGTTTTGTACTCATCAGCTTACGGTCGGAATCAAAGGGCACCTCCTCAATCCTCCTAAGCATCGTGCGAAGGTCCTCGTAAGAAAGCGTCAGGTCCTCTTCCTTCTGCATCAGACCCTTGACCTTGCCGTACATCTCCAGGAGCGCGTACTCTGTCGGATCTCCGACGCCCTTTCCGTTTGATAGTGTCGCGTCATTGGTGAGAACAGAGTCGTAGAGAAGATAGCGGTGTGTCTGCTGATGCATGTCAAATTCTTCCGGCCCGAATACTCTTCCGCCGGCATAAATCTGCTGCACCGTCATCTTGTTCTGTGTCAGAGTGCCGGTTTTGTCCGAGCAGATAACCGATACGCAGCCCAGAGACTCCACCGCGGAAAGTTTCTTGATGACCGCATGTTCCCGCGCCATTTTTTGCGTTCCCATAGCCTGCACAATCGTGACAATGGAGCTGAGTGCCTCAGGAATTGCTGCGACTGCCAGCGCAACTGCAAAAAGAAGAGAATTCAGAAGCTCCATTCCCCGTGCAATTCCCAGTACAAAAATTACCGCCGAAATAATCAGGATCCCTGTCGCAAGCTTCTTTGAAAAATCATCCAGATTTTTCTGAAGCGGGGTCTTCTTCTCACCCGTCTGGTTCATCAGTGTGGCAATCCTGCCGATTTCCGTCTGCATTCCCGTTTCCGTCACCAAAACCACGGCGCGCCCATAGGTGACAAGGGAGCCGGAATAGACCATGTTCTTCCTGTCCGCAAGCGGCATATCACCAACGAGCGTATCGTCACACTTGTCCACGTTAAGGGATTCTCCGGTCAGAGAACTCTCGTTGACCTGAAGAGAATAATTCTCCAGGATCCTGCCGTCCGCGACGATCAGATCACCTGCCTCAGCCACAAGAATATCTCCCGGAACAACCTGTCTGGACTCGACCTCAATGCGTTTTCCATTCCGGATTACCTTTGCGGTCGGCGAAGACAGCGCCTTCAGTGCCTCGAGAGATTTTTCCGCCTTTACATGCTGAACAGTCCCCAGAACAGCATTCAGCACAAGTACGGCAAATATAACAAGTGTGCTTTCAACATCGCCGGTCAGCATGGAAATTGTCGCGGCAATAATCAGGATGATCACCATCAGGTCCTTGAACTGTCCCAGAAAAATCTGAAATACCGATTCCTTCTTTTTTTCCTTCAGCTCATTGAACCCGTACTGTTCCTGACGTCTGCTGACCTCAGCATCTGTGAGACCTTCCTTTGTGGAATGAAGCTCCTGAAGGGCTTCTTCCGAATTCTTTTGATACCAGTCCGCCATAGCTGCACCTTCCTTTCTTCTGTACCGTCAACCGCTGCGTCGTTCATACGCATACCTGTTGCCTTCGAAATCGCATACAGTCTCTTACGCGCGCTTCGCGACAGGCGGCCTGTCTGCGTTTTCGATACATTGTGCCACACACTGTATAAGCTACGGATTGCTCCGTGCTTCGCACTCTCGCAATCCTACAGTTGACCGACTTCGTCGGTCTGTCGCGGCGTTCGCCCCACCGCTTCACACTTTGTGTGAGCGGATGTGGCTCACTGCCCGAGCATATTCGCATTTCCGTGCCGCTTGCGCGTCACTTCGTGCCACATACTGTATAAGTCCCCGCGTCACTTCGCTGCTTCGCAGCTTCCGTGCCGTTAACAGGTATTCGCACTTCCGTGCCGCTTACGCGTCACTTCGTGCTCATACCTGTTGTCGTCGCTAATGTTCTTGCCCACTGGTGAGCAAGCTCCCCGTGGGCCAAGAACATTGCGACTGGACTTATACAGTAAAAGAGACTTTACGCAGACGGAAAAGCAGAACAAACCGCTCTGTCCTTCCATCTGCATAAAGTCTCATCACCTGAACGAATCCCGAGGTATAGCCAACCATTCTGCCGCATGGACAGACGCGCTTGTTGACGGGCTATTTTGATTACTCCCTCTATGCTTCTGTAAAACAGAATGCTATCATCCGCAGGTCTTCCCGTCAAGTGTTTTTGAAAAATTAGAAACCTTAGTAACGACGGAATTTTTTCATGCCCTGCGGAGAAATTCACCGCCTGTGACGCTGTAGATGCCTCTTGGCGTACAGCGGATCTCCGGAATAACCGGGAGCGCCATGAAAGAGAGTGTAATGAAGGGATCCATATCCTCGGGAACGCCCATCCGGTGTGCCTGACGGATCATCTTTCGAAGCTTCTGATTGACATAGCTGTAGCTCCTGTCGGAGATCAGTCCCATGATCGGAAGCTCAAGGGTGTCACAGACCTCACCGTTCCGGATGATCGTATAGCCGCCGTGCGTTCGTTCAAGTTCCTTTACCGCAAGAAGGATATCCCGGTCGTTGTCTCCGATGACGATGATATTGTGACTGTCGTGAGACACCGAAGACGCGATCGCGCCTTCCCGCAGTCCAAAATTCTGTACCACACCGACGCCGGTTTTTCCGGTCGCCTTGTGCCGCTCAAAAACCGCTATCTTGTCCAGATTGCCATCCGCCTCAAAATACTCCTTCCCGGGAAGGAGCAGATCTCTCCGCTCAGTGAGAATCTGTCCCGGGATCATGCGGATCACCGGGAAAGGATGCCCGTCCAGGCGTATTTTCAGCTTTTCCGGATCGATCTTTCCGAGGTGGATGGTATCCGTCAGCTCTGGCGGACATGGCGCAGGCTTAACTCTCTGCTCTCCTCTGATCAATTTTCCCTTGTAGAAGACCATCCGGGCATTGAAGTCCTTGATGGAATCCCATACTACAAGATCCGCGTCATATCCGGGCGCGACTGCTCCTGTTCTTCTCAGCCCATAGCATCGCGCAGGCTGAATTGTCGCCATCTTGACAGCGGCGATTGGACTGATGCCCATACTGACCGCCTTACGGACGTTGTGATCGATGTCGCCCTCCCGAGCAATATCTTCGATGTGTTTGTCGTCCGTGCAGAAACAGAAACCCTCGGTATTTGTATTGTTCTCTACAATGCCCTTTACTATCATTTCCAGATTCCTTGCGGCGCTCCCCTCCCGGATATGACAGGTCATGCCCATGGAGCGTTCCTTCATGACGTATTCATAGGTGGTGCCCTCGTGATCAGTGGTCACACCGGCCATGACATAGGCGGCAAGCTCCTCATCCGACAAATTCGGAGCGTGGCCATCCTTCACTTTGCCGTCAAACAGCTCCAGCTTACGGTTCATCTCCGGATCGCCGTTGATGACAGACATGCAGTCCATCACCTCGCCAAGACCAAGGACACGGCGGTTTTTCAGATAAGGAGCCATCTGGTCTGCGGTCAGAATACATCCGTTATCATCAACAGGTGTAGACGGGACGCAGGAGGCAATCATCACGTAGACGTGTGCAGGACAGTTCTCCGTCTGGGACAGGAGATAATCGATTCCGGCTGTACCGGCCACGTTAGCCACCTCGTGAGGATCAACGATAAAGGTCGTGGTTCCGTGTGCCGTGGCTTTGGCAATCAGCACCTGCGGATTGACGAGTGTCGACTCCAGGTGAAGATGCGCGTCAATAAATCCCGAGGTAAGATACTGGCCCTCCAGATCAATTTCGCGTGCGCCGTGGTAATCTCCGATTCCGACAATCATGCCGTTTGTAATTGCGACGTTTCCCTCCTCTACGCGGTCAGTAAATACATTGACTATTTTTGCATTTTTCAGAACAAGATCTGCCTTATCAAGCTTCCTTGCCGCTCTGGAGCAGCCGATATACTTCGTAAGTTCCATACCATATCACCTCCGTATCGGAACGACACACTGTCTCTCGGATTACACACTGCATTTCCTAAGCCGCTTACCTCTTTGCATCGTTCAGGCGGACCGCCGCAATGGATAAGTTTCCGCGATGCGGAAGCTGCAGGCAGCTTCCGTGCCGCTAATGAACTTGCCCACTGGTGAGCAGGCACCGTAAGCCAGGAACATTGCGGCTGGACTTATACGGTAAAGATCACCGGCTCACCGCTGACCGATATCCGTCCCATGCTCACTTCAACTTTCGTGTCGTCAATCAGATTTGTATAGACTCCGTCCGGTATCTCATAGGGCTTTACGGAAAGAAGCCCTGTCTCTCCTCGGAGAGAAAAAATTCCGATTGCTCTCTTTCCGGTTTCCCCTGCTGGACGGTCCGCGTTTTCTGTGCGGATTCCAACCAGAATCTCCCTGTCCTCCGCATGCAGACAGATACTGCAGTCTGCAGAAAGATCCTCTTTCCGAATCCGGTAGAGTCTCTGAAGCAGGGGCGTGATATCTTCTCCACTCCAGGAAATGGTATCTCTGTCAAACAGTCCCGGTGTGTGATCCGCGCATCTTTCCTGTCCATTATAAATCAGAACAGTCCCCTTCTGGAAATACTGAAAAGCCGTCCAGTTGCGGAGCGCCTTCGCGTCACGAATCATGTATGCAGCCCGAAGCTGGTCATGATTTTCCAGGAATCTCAGTTTGTCATAATTGTCGGGATAGATACATTCCTGAAGGTTGACAGCAGATGCATACTCTTCCAGCCTTTTTGACCCGGTCAGATAATCGTAGAAGATTCCGTGAATATCATACGCATAGCTGATATCGAATGCCTGGAAGATTTCTGAATCCGACGCACAGGGAATGCCGTGCGAGCGGTTAAAGGAGATAAATTCCGGTTCTACAGTTTCTGCCAGCCAGATGCATCCCGGATGTACCTCCTCCACAGCTTCTCTCGCCGCCTTCCAGAATGCAACCGGAACAAGCGGAGCAACATCGCACCGGAATCCGTCGACCTGATAATCCCCGGCCCACATTTTTAATGTGTCAATCTGATACTTCCAGAGATCATGGCAGCTGTAATCCAGGTCAATGACATCCCACCAGTCTCCGATCCGGTTGCCAAAGCTTCCATCCGGTTTGTGATAGAAATATTCCGGATGCTCCTTCGCGAGAACACTGTCGGGGGAAGTATGATTGTATACGACGTCTATGATGCATTTCATGCCATGCTCATGAATCGCTTCCACAAGATGCCGAAAATCTTCTGATGTTCCAAACTCCGGATTTACCGCGCGATAATCCCGGATTGCGTAAGGAGATCCCAGGCTGCCCTTCCGGTTTTTTACGCCACATGGATGAATCGGCATCAGCCAGATGATATCCGTCCCCAGTGCCTTGATCCTGGAAAGATCCCTCCGGACCGCATCAAAGGTGCCTTCCTCGTTGTAGTTTCTAACAAAAACAGAATAAATCACATCGTTTCGTAGTTCTTTTGAAGTATTGTATGCCATTGTCTTATACCTTTCCGTACCCGGCGCTGTCTGACGCGGGTTTATTATATGCTTTTCATGCCCTCATTCTGAGGGAGCACTCATTGGCTGTCTATAACAGTATATCGCCGGAGGGCAATTCCTTCAAACAGAAAATAGCAAAGCAATATTCGGAACATCTGCAACAGTTCCGAGCGGAGGACAGTTCCTTCAAACAGAAAACAGCAAAGCTCTGAAAGCTGAAAATAGAAAAGCTCCGGAAGTACAGTCACGTATATTCTTCGTGTGACAGTGCTTCCGAAGCTTTTCTGTTTTGTAATGCTTTTAATTTTTCACGGTTTCTCTGAGATCAGGAACAGGTGCGCGGATTATCTCCGGCACAATTCAGATCCACCTGAATTACTTTCCTGCAACCTGAGCAGCTACCTCAGCAGCGAAATCCTCGTTCTTCTTCTCAAGTCCCTCTCCGGTCTCGAAACGAGTGAAGCCCTTGATGGTAACTTTGGCATTGTTCTCTTTTGCGACCTGCTGAACATACTTCTCAACAGACTGCTTGCCGTCCTCAGCCTTTACGTATACCTGATCAAGAAGAACAATCTCTTTCAGTTCCTTGTTGACACGGCCCTTTACGATTCCCTCGATGACCTTCTCCGGCTTCTGGGATTCCTTGGGATCGTTCATGATTGCAGCACGAAGAATCTCTGTCTCATGCGCGATGTAGTCTGCCGGAACCTCAGCGTTGCTTGTGTACTGCGGTCTCATGGCAGCGATCTGCATGGCAACGTTCTTTGCCATCTCTTTGATCGCGTCATTTACAACATCTGTCTCAACGTCAACCAGAACGCCGATCTTTCCATCAGCATGATTGTAGGTTGCTACAAATCCGTTCGGCTCCTCAACCTGTGCAAAACGGCGGATATGCATATTCTCGGAGATAACCGCGATCTCTGCGTCAAGCTCTTCCTTAACGGTCTTGCTTGTGTCGAACTTCCAGGGCTCTGCCAGGAATGCGTCGATATCTGCAGCGGTTGTCGTCAGTGCCTGATCTGCAACCTGTGCCACATAGGAGCGGAACTTCTCGTTCTTGGCAGCAAAGTCTGTCTCGGAGTTTACCTCAACGATTGCCGCCTTTTTGCCATCATCAGCAGCCTTGAACATAACAATGCCTTCTGCGGCGATACGTCCGGACTTCTTCTGTGCCTTTGCCATACCGTTCTCACGAAGCCATTCAACTGCCTTATCCATATCTCCGTCGGTGTTCGTCAGGGCCTTCTTGCAGTCCATCATTCCGGCACCGGTCATTTCTCTTAATTCTTTAACCTGAGAAGCTTTAATAGCCATTTCGAATTCCTCCTGTAGGTTGTATGATTAATTATTCTGCCTCTGCGGCTTCCGCAGCAGCTTCCTCTGCAGCCTCATCGCCGGATTCCTGTGCCATTCCCTGTTTTGCTTCGATGACAGCATCTGCCATCTTGGAAACCAGAAGCTTAACGGCACGAATCGCGTCATCATTTCCCGGAATTACATAGTCGAGGTCTTCCGGATCACAGTTGGTATCGCAGATACCGATCAGAGTGATTCCCAGTGCGTGAGCCTCTTCAACACAAATGTGCTCCTTCTTCGGATCTACAACAAAGATAGCATCCGGGATCTTCTTCATCTCTCTGATGCCGCCGATGTTCTTAACGAGCTTCTCCTGCTCTTTCTTCAGGCCCATGACTTCCTTCTTCGGAAGAACATCAAAGGTTCCGTCCTCTTCCATCTTGTCAATCTCATTCAGGCGGGCAATACGTGTCTGGATGGTCTTGAAGTTTGTCAGCATTCCGCCGAGCCATCTCTCATTGACATAGAACTCACCGCAGCGCTCAGCCTCAGTCTTGATGGTGTCCTGTGCCTGCTTCTTTGTTCCCACAAAGAGAATTCTGCCGCCGTCAGCGATGATGTCCGCAACAGCCTTGTAAGCCTCATCTACCATCCCTACAGACTTCTGAAGGTCAATGATATAGATGCCATTGCGCTCTGTGTAGATGTAGGGAGCCATCTTGGGGTTCCATCTTCTTGTAAGATGTCCGAAATGTACACCGGCTTCGAGTAACTGCTTCATTGAAATTACGCTCATAGTATTTCTCTCCTTTTGGTTTTAAACTTCTGTACGGTTCAACTTGCCGGGGAACCTCGCAGGAGGCACCACCCCGGAAATTTCCGCACATGCTTTCTAAACAGCTTTCCAATTGTAGCACAGTTTTTCTTCTTCCGCAAGGATATAATTGCACGTGTATATGTGTTATACTTTTGAAGTTTTCTGCGCAGTATTTAAGGCAGCGCGAATTTACTATCTTTCTGCGCAGTATTTTAAGCAACGCAAATGTACAATCATACAGGAGTATACAATGAACACCAAAAATTCAGATCTGATTTTCACCCAGTACAGACTTTGCTTTGACAGTGCAGCAGCAGGCGAAATTTCTGGCACTGATTCTCTGCGGAAAGGCCTTTCCGATTTCAAAAAAAACTGGAATCCGGATGATGCAGATTTTCCGGCAATGCTCCGGGCGTCAACATCAGGAATCAGGGCCTTTCTTGATACTCCGATGCACCGCTCTCTCGAGGGCATCACCGCACTCGCCGACATCCCGGAAGAAACAGCATTCGTCAGAGAACAACTGATCCGGCTCTTTTATACGGAGGATCATGGTGATCTGGATCAGCGTGCTTCCCGCATTCTTGATTTTCGAAACGACATCAACGTCCGGATCGGACGGAGATTTGAGGGGAAAACTGAATTTGAGCAGACCGCAGTCTCTGTTTTGAATCTTCTCTCAACATTTTCTCCTTCCGATAATTATTTCTATAAAAAAGAAGCTGCTGATCTTTTCGCTCAGGCGACGGAATTCGGGGATTATTTCATGTATGGCAATCATTTTTCCCTTAAGGGTTACTACAAAATGTGCGATAACCTTCTGGAGGAAGTATGGAATTATCCTGAAATTCTGAAGCTCCATCAGAACCGTATGGTGGATTTTCCCGCAGAATTCAGCAATAATCTTCATTTTCTGGCTTATGATATTCTCGACTGTGCGTACCGGAACGACTTCTATTCGCATCTGCGCATCCGGTCATCCTTTACAGATGAATGGATGGAAAGAGCAAAACGGGCAAGGGAGCTTGCCGGGCGTATCGATGAGATCCGTCGGGAACTCTCTGTGAAGAAAGCGCATCTGAAAGACCTGCTCTCCCTTCAGCTTCCGGCAATTGACGGAATTTCTGTTGCGCACCGTGTCTTCGGCTCCGGCACTGTTTCTTCGTGTGTTAACGGACGTATGACGATTCGTTTTTCGGATACAGAAAAAGCCTTCCTGTATCCGAAGGCTTTTCTGTCAGGCTTTCTGAAGCCGGATGACGGTTCTATACTGGAGCAGCTTCGAAGGATTACACAGGCTGAGGAAGCGCGTCCGATGCTGGAGCTGGAAATCAGTGATCTTGAAGAACAGCTGACGGATGCGCAAAAAGCTCTGGAAGAATGATTCTCTGTACATCTCTATGAATTTTTATATTCAAGGATCCTGAGGATATAATCATACATTCTCCTGGCAGAGGAGATGGACAGCCGTTCCTGCGGGGTGTGAATATTGAAGATATCCGGGCCCATGGAAACCGCATCCAGGCCCTGAATCTTCCCGGCAAGCAGACCACACTCCACACCGGCATGTATTGCCTCTATGACGAGTTCCTTCCCGAACATCTCACGATATATCTTCGACATCCGCGTGCGCAGCTTAGAGTGCTCGACCCATTCCCACGGTGGATATGCACCACTTTCAACCACCTTTGCCCCGTAAGCTGACGCGATCCAGCCGATTTTCTGAATCAGTGCAGCAAGTGCCGATGCTACAGAGCTGCGCACCGAAGCACACATTGAAAATTCACCGTCAGACAGACTGGTAATTCCCCAGTTCAGGGAAGTTTCCGTAAGCCCCTCTACTTCATCGCTCATACGCTGGACTCCGGAAGGAAGCGAGTTTGCCAGAGCAATAACTCTGCGTGTGTCTTCCACGGTCAGTGGATCTTCATCCGCTCCGGATTCCGGGATGCCAGATGCCTCTTCTGCCGTAATTTGAAGGCCAGGGTCAACCGCCCGGTATTCCCTCTGAATATTTTTTTCGTTAATCTGAACGGAAGATACGAATTTTGAAAAATCCTCAACCACAACTGTTGCCGCCGCTTCTCTCGGAATCGCATTGTCCTTTGCGCCTGCGCGCATCGAGATCAACCGCACGCCTGTCTCACGAGACGCTTCCATGATTGTCCGGAATAAGAGAAGCATCGCATTCGCCCGCCCCTTGTTTATTTCCGTACCGGAATGACCGCCTGTGAGACCTGATACATGAAGCTCCACTCGCTGTCCTTTAAATGGTCTCCGGGTTATTGGAAGAATTACCTTTTCAGACGCACCGCCGGCACATCCGGCCAGAACAACGCCTTCTTTCTCGGAATCAAGATTTAAAAGGAGATGGCCCTTCAAAGGCGAGCAGTCGATGAACTTTGCGCCATCCATTCCTACCTCCTCGCCAACTGTAATCACACACTCCAGTCTCGGATGCTTCAGTGTGGCCGAGTCCAGAATTGCCAGAATATAAGCAACCGCAATTCCGTCATCACCGCCGAGAGTCGTCCCTTTTGCGGAGATAAAATCACCATTGACCTCCAGATCAAGGCCATTGTTTTCCATATTCTTCGTCACACCCGGATTTTTTTCACAAACCATATCCATGTGTCCCTGAAGAATGATCGGTTCCTGATTCTCATATCCCTCAGATGCCTCTTTTATGATGATCACATTGTTCAAGGCATCCTGGTAATGCTCAAATCCATGTGATCGGGCATACTGAATCAGATAATCACTGATTTTCTTTTCCTTACCGGAAGGTCTCGGTATCGCCGAAATCTCCTCAAAATAGCGAAAAACTTCCGCAGGCTCAATTCCCTCCAGAATTTTTCTGTCTGACATACTTTTTCCTCCTGATCCTTATCTATTAATAATAAGAAAGCAGCTCAAATCCATGATATGTGAGCAACTTCATTATTATGTCCCCGGTACATCAAACGAGATAAAACACGCTGCGCGAGTTTTATCTCGCTATCGCGACGCTCGCCGCACACGAATACTTCGCATTCGGCTGCGGCTCACTGTTCGCGTAAATAAAATGTAATTTTACGAAATAACCGTGTGATTCAGCCACTTACCGGAACGATAACGCAGAGAATATACAATCCCACGCACCAGCCAGTCAAGGGACATACCGATCCATACAGCGATCGGTCCGAAACCGAACACACGAATCAACAGTGTGGTCACAAGAACCCTGCAGCACCACATGGTTATGCTGGACGCGATCATGGAAAATTTCACGTCTCCGGCAGATCGCATACCGTAAGCAGGAATAAACGCCGGAATCCAGACAATTGGCTTTACAATAGACACATAGATCAGCATGTTAAAGCAGATATCAGCAGCTTCCGGATCCATACCGGCAAGCCACATCACAGGTTTTGCAATCACAAAAACAATAACGCAGGAGATGAGCACGACACCTTCAGCGATCATGCTTATCTTTACAATGTAATACTTTGCCTCTTCTACACGCCCTGCACCAATACACTGACCAACAACGGTCATAAGACCGATTCCGATTCCTATGCCACCGATGCCGTTCAGGTTTTCAAGGATGATCATCATTGCATTCGCTGCAATATTAATTGTTCCAAGGGTCGAGACGCTGGACTGGATTGCCAGTTTGCCAAACTGAAACATCCCGTTTTCAATTCCGGAAGGAACACCGATTGACAGAACTTTTTGGATCATCCGAAAATCAGGACGTATACGCAGATAATGATCGATGACAATCGGCTGTCTGGGTATTCTGAGAAAATAGAAAATCACAACAGCGCTGAAAATACGGGACAACAGGGTAGAGATAGCCGCTCCTGCAACCCCCATATCAAAGCCGAAGATCAGAACCGCATTTCCAAATATATTAAGGCAGTTGGAAATTACGGATAGTGTCATTGGAAAACGGCTGTTTCCACCCGCACGGTAAAATGCCGCTCCTGATTCGAAGAGTGCAAGGAAGGGGAAGGAAATTGATGTGTAAAAGAAATACGTCACACCGTTTTCCATGACAGCTGGATCAACCGAGCCGAATACAAGCCCGAGAAGTGGCCTTCGGAGTATCAGGCAGAGGAGAGCCAACGGAATGGATATCATCAATACCGTGAGCACTACCTGTCTAGCTGCCGCATTACACTTCTTTAAATCCTTATGTCCGATATACTGTGAACAGATTATCGTTCCCCCGGCAGCCATTGCGGAAAGGATTTGAATAACCAGTATATTGATGGAATCAACCAGTGAGACTGCAGAAATTGCCTCGCTCCCGGCTCTTGTAACCATCATGGTATCTGCCATACCCATGAAAGAGGTCAGAAGCTGCTCCAGCATCAGTGGATACAGAAGCTTCCAGAGTTCAGCTCTGGTGAAGGTCAGATTATTCCAGTCGATACGATCGGACTGGTAGAAATGGTTCCTGAATTTGGAAAACATGTAAATAAACCCCGATAAAAATAGATGTTTTCAATTATATAGTTTACACCTGTTGCATGCGAAATCGCATACAGTCTCTTACACACGCTTCGCGCGTGACGACGGCTTTATACAGTAACCCCATACGATAAGTCGTGCCACATACTGTATAAAGCCAGCTGCTCCGTTGCTTCGCAACTCTCGCAGCTGCCACATGTGACCGACTTCGTCGATCTGCCGCGGCGTTCGCCCCACCGCTTCACACTTATGTGAGCGGATGTGGCTCACTGCCCGCGCATATTCGCATTCTCGCGGTGTTTCACACCGCTCCATGCTCATACATGTTAGCGTCGTTCAAGCATGCAGTTTTCTGTGCATG